>JBBQII010000062.1:0-10552 GCA_038324795.1 Gemmatales bacterium | reverse complement strand
CGAGGAATCCTGCCGCGGCGATCCCGGTGATCTGGCACCACAACGCAAACTGACTTTGGGCGAGCGAAAAGACAGTTAAGAAGAGAAGCTGAAGTAGAAAGCTCAGAATCGCCCATCTGTATGATGAAGCAATTCTTGTGTTCCACTTCATCAGTAACTCCTTCGACGTCAGCCATTCCGTACCAGCAGCAGAATCAGCACCCCCAGCACGATCCGGTAGATGATGAACACATACGTCGTGTGCTTCTTCAGGTAACCCAGCAGAAACGCGATTGACGCGTATCCCACAATTCCCGCGACAATCGACGCCGCCACGATCGCCAGGACGTCGTTGCCGGACGATGCGATCTCGTGCCGGTCCTTGTACAACTCGTAAACCCCCGCCGCGAAAACCGAAGGCAGCGACAGCAGGAACGAGAACCGGGCCGCCGTCTCTCTCGACAGGCCGGCGAAGAGGCCCGCCGTAATCGTCACGCCGCTGCGCGATGCACCGGGGATCAGGGCAAATGCCTGGAACACACCCACGAGCAGTGCGTCGCCCCAGCCAATCGATCCTTCTTCACGCCGTTCGGGGCGTCGCTTCGCGACAATTTCCGCCATCAGCAGCAGCAGCGAGAACCCGATCGCCGCCCAGGCGATCACGCGCAGGTCGCGCAGATCATTCTTGACGTAGTCCTTGAACAGCAGCCCGCAGACGACGATCGGGATAGTGCCAACGGCAATCATCCACGCCAGCTTCGCATCGGTGGACGTACCGTAGCGCAGCGATCGCACATCCGTCAGGGCGGCGGTCGCAAGGCGGTGAATGTCGGTGCGGAAGTAGACCAGCACGGCCAGCAAAGTGCCGAGTTGGATGACAGCCGTGAACGCCGCGCCCGGGTCCTTCCAGCCGAACCAGGCCGGCAGCACACGCAGGTGGGCGGTACTGCTGATCGGCAGAAACTCGGTGAGCCCTTGAATCAGGCCGAGAACGATGGCTTCGAACAATGACATGCGACATGAACCCCGCAGATAATGACCAGCGGGGTGTAGTGTATCGGTCAGTTCGCCTTGATGTAGTCCATTACGCGCTTCTTGATTCCCGGCGGCAGCGCGTTGATCTCTTTTTCGTCCAGCTTGCCGTTGCCGTCCTTATCGTATGCTCTGAAGAACGGCATCACCCGATCAGGGATCGCAACACCGCCGGCGGGGATCTTCGGCGCGTCATCATCGTCGTCCGTCGCTTTCCCCTTAAGCACGGCCACGTCGAAGTAGCCGATCATCATTTCGTTCCAGGTCTGATCGCCCCAGCGCACTGTCTTCGTCGGGTCGGGATTATTCAGGTTCTGTTCCGAGTTGTCGTAGTGGGCCACGGCATGGATGCGCGTTCCCTTCGGCAGCACTTTCGGCTCAGTCAGCCGGTACGAGGTCTGCCAGTTGAAGTCGAAGTTCGGCACATCAAGCAGCGTCTCCTTCTTACCGCCGGGCAGGATTGCCTCGTACATGAACGCTTTGCCGCGCAGATGCATGTGCGGCATGAAGCTGAGTATCTGCGAGTCGTTCGCCAAAGAGCGAGTTCCTTCGACCGGATGATTGTCAGCCCCGGGAGGAATGTTGATCGGCCGGCCCGAGGCGCTCGTCGTCCTGACTTCAAACTTGATCTTCGACTCCTCGACGAAGTTGAAGCCGATTCGGCTCATATCCGTCTGTTTCGATCCGTTGGGTGTGTAATGGATCTGGAAGACAAGCCGCGACCCGGCCGGGATACGCTTGGCCATACCTTCCGGATACGGCTGTGCGCGCAGACCGGGAACGTACGCGGCCAGGAACCCCTGCACGCCGCCTTCCAACGCGTCCATCCCGCCGCCCGGCTTCACCGCGAAGACCAGCACATGGTGAACCACAGCCCGGTTGCCCGGCTGCACTTCCACGGAACTGATCCACTTGTCTTCCTTCAAGCCCGAGTCGGCGATGAAGTACTGATACTTCACTGACCCTTCCGCCTGCACGTCGTACGGTCGTGATCGCATGTCGACGACCAGATCGGGCTTGCGCGGCAGTTGCCAGCCAGTGTCCGGAAACGTCGGCGGCTTCGGCATGTCGGCCGGATTCCCTTCGGGAGCGCCGGCCTTCGCCCACGCGGCGATCTGCGATCTCTCTTCATCCGTCAGCCGGCGGTCGTTCAGGAATTTGCCATGCTTCGGGTCGGCGTGCCACGGGGGCATGCGGCCTTCGCGCACCACTTCTGCAATCGTTTCGGACCATGCGGCGGCGTCCTTGTAGCTGGTCAGCGAGAAGGGGGCGATCTCGCCGGGCCGATGGCATTCGACGCAGCGATTGTTCAGGATCGGGGCGATCTGCTTCGTGTAGGTGATCGCGCTGTCCGCTATCGTCTCGCGCACTCGGCCGATGAAGCAACCCTGGACGTCGGTAATCGCTTTCGCCACCTGCTCGCCGGCCAGCACCTCGTCGAGCGCCCGCGCGACGTCGTTGCTGCCGACTTTGTCACGCTGGAAGCCGATGCCGTACTGATCGTCCACCCGGCCCATGTAGCGGATGACGCGCTTCGCGTCGAGAACATAGACAGTCGGCGTACGCTTCGCTCCGAAGTCGTCAGCAACTTTGTTGCCAAGGTCCTTCAGCACGGGAAATTCGATCTGATGTGCACGGGCATAGGCGGCGATGGCCGCCAGCGTATCCTGCGAGTTGCTGTCGATGGCCAGGAATGCAACACCCTTCGCCTTGTAACTCTCGGCCAGTTTCGCCAGACGAGGGCCATAAAGCTTCGCCAGCGGGCATTCGGTGCCGACGAAGGCGACCACAACGGCGGGGGCTTTATCGAAGTCAGCCAGAGCATGTTCCTTGCCGCGATAGTCGGGAAGTTTGAACGCCGTGACCGTTCGACCGACGGGGCCTTCATCGGCCAAAAGATTCGTCGCGATGGCAATCAGCGACAGACATGCAACGATACGGAACATCAGAAAGCCCTTGGGAACATACGGTCTCTTCCACTATTACCCGCCAGAGAGGCAGAGGTTACAGGAAAGTGCCGTCCGTTCACAAGTGGTAGTCCGGTTGCTCCGCAACCGGATTCGCAGAGGTTTTCGGCAATCAGTGATGATTCTCACGAAAAGATGATGATTCTCACCGGCGGAACTTATTATCGGATCATGTTGCATAATCGTGAGAATCAATCTGGCTTGGCGGTCCTACTGATGAACATCTGAACGAGGGATGGCTGTCCCTCGTTCGTCAGAGCCACACTGTCACGGCTCTATGCCGGCTTTGCCCCCGGCTTGCCTGCCTCGACAACGAACGAGGCTCGCACGCTGCTCTTGCCACCGGGCTTCAGTACGTCATCGATCACGATATAGTCGCTCTTCCACTGCTTAGGTGACACCGTACAGGACACATAGCCGCGGTTGCGATTGTGGAAACGGATGAACGGATTCTCCTTCAACATGTCGTCCTGCGTCTTGGCCTTGTCGGCTCCGTTGCCGCCGCTGGAGATCGACGTTCCCACGAACTCGGTCGCGACGATCCGTGTGTTCAATTTGCGATCGTCAACGCGCAGGTCGTTGACCCAGTTGGAGTGAATGTCGCCCGTCAGAACCACGGGGTTGGCAATTTTGCGGTCGGCCATGAACTGCACCAGCTTGATCCGTTCCGCCGCAGCGCCGGGCCACTGGTCCATTGAATAGCGGCGCTCTGGCCCCGCGGCGCGATCGACCATGCCCATCATGACCTGCTGCGCGAGGATGTTCCAGGTACCTGCCGACGCCGTCAGCGCTTTTTCCAGCCAGCGTCGCTGTTCGCCGCCCAGAAGGGTGTTGTTCGGGTTCATCGCGTCCGCGTTCAGATCGGCAGCCTTGTCGCCGTTGGGCTGATCAGTGCGGTACTGTCGGGTATCGAGCACCTGAAACTCCGCCAGCCGGCCGAACGGCACCGTGCGGTAAAGCTTCATGTTCGGCCCCTGCGGCACCGACTCTTTTCGCAATGGCATGTTCTCGAAGTACGCCTGATAGGCATGGGCACGTTGTTCAAGGAACGCAGCTGGGTCGGTCTCCTTGTACTGGGGCACACCGGCGGCATAGTTGTTCTCGAACTCATGATCGTCCCACGTCACCACCCACGGACAGCGGGCGTGCATGCCGGACAACAGCGGATCGCTGCGGTACTGGGCATGTCTCACTCGATAGTCGTCGAGCGAGGTGATTTTCCTGCCAAGGTGCTTGCGGACCAGCTTGTCCTTGCCCGCACCTTCGTAAATGTAATCACCGAGATGAACGACCAGATCGAGATCTTCCTTCGCCATGTGCTCGTAGGAGGTGAACAGGCCATGTTCGAAGTGCTGACAGGAAGCGAACGCGAAACGCAGCTTCTCCGGCAGCGATTCACGCGGCGGCATTGTCCGCGTTCGGCCGATCGGGCTGTCGGCATCGCCCGAGCGAAAGCGGTACCAGTACCAGCGATCGGGCTTGAGGCCGTTGACTTCCACATGACCGGCATGGGCGCTGTCCGGCCCGATGGTGATGTCGCCTGTCTGCACGATCTTCTTCATCCCCTCGTCGTCGGCGACTTCCCAGGTGAGCTTCAGCTTCTCGGCGGGCATGCCACCGTTGGCTTCAAACGGCCGCGGGGCCAGTCGCGTCCAGAGGACGACACCCGAATCGGTCGGCTCACCCGATGCGACCCCAAGCGCAAAAGGGTTGTCCGCAAAGGCCAGGCGATTGAGAGTTCGTCCTTCCGTCTTGCCCGACTGGGCGGGGATCGCGGCCAGTGCCGCGCCGTAAGCAAGGAACAGTCGCCGGCTGATACCGCCTTCATAGCTGACGGCGTCGCGGATGCGGGAAAGGTCGAGCATCATGAGATCTCATGTGGGGTTCAGTGGCAATCAGGAAGGTAAACTACCGGTCAAACAAGTCGAACAGAAAAAGGTTCTGTGAAGGAATACGAAACCTGTCGGCCGATGGGTCAATTGGTCAATCGACCGCAAACGGTTACAATGGACCGAAGTACCGAACAACGCATGGGTGAAGGGTGGTGAGCGATGACGCCGATGACAATCACTGAGAAGATCATGGCCCGGGCGGCCGGTCGGGACTTCGTGAAGCCGGGCGACAATATCTGGACCAACGTCGATGTGCTGATGACTCACGACGTCTGCGGTCCGGGCACCATCGGCGTTTTCAAGCAGCATTTCGGCAAGGACGCGAAGGTCTGGGACCGCGAGAAGGTCGTCATCATTCCCGACCATTACATCTTCACCAAGGATGCAATGGCGAACCGCAATGTCGACGTCCTGCGTTCGTTTGTCAAAGAACAGGACATCAAGTACTTCTACGACGTTGGCACCGAGGATTACAAAGGCGTCTGCCACATCGCGTTGCCGGAAGAGGGACACACCCGGCCGGGCGAAGTACTGCTTGGCACCGATTCGCACACCTGCACGGCCGGCGCTTTCGGCGAGTTCGCCACCGGCATCGGCAACACCGATGCCGGCTTTGTCATGGGCACGGGCAAACTGTGGCTGAAGGTCCCGCCGACCATGCGCTTCGTCTTCCACGGCCAACTGCCGCCGTACCTGATGGCCAAGGATCTGATCCTCGCCGTCATCGGCGAGATCGGCGTCGACGGCGCGACCTACCGGGCCATGGAGTTCGATGGTGATGGCATCTTCTCGCTGAACATCGAAGAACGCATGACCATGTGCAACATGGCGATCGAGGCCGGAGGCAAAAACGGCATCATCGCGCCCGACCAGGTCACGCTTGACTACGTGAATCAGCGCAACGCCGGAAAGCGCCCCTTCCAAGTGATGAAGACAGATCCCGGCGCGACGTTCATGTACGAAAAAGTCTTCGATGTCACGAAAATGGAACCGGTGATCGCCAAGCCGCACTCGCCGGACAACAAGGCCAACGTGTCCGAAGTCAAAGGCACAAAGCTTGACCGGGCCTACATCGGCTCGTGTACCGGCGGCAAGCTGACCGATTTCAAGGCGGCCGCGGCCATCCTGAAGGACAAGACGGTGCGCATCGATACCTTCGTTGTCCCGGCCACGACGGAAGTCGCGCGCAGCCTGAAGACCGAGATGATCGGCGGCAAGTCGCTCGAAGAGATCTTCCTGGCGGCCGGGGCCAAGATGGGCGATGCTTCATGCGCCGCATGCCTGGGCGGCCCATCGGACACTTTCGGCCGGCTGAACACCCCGATCAGCTGCATCAGCACGACGAACCGCAACTTCCCCGGCCGCATGGGCCACAAGGAAGCACAAGTCTTCCTCGCCAGCCCGATGACCGTGGCCGCCAGCGCGCTGAAGGGGGAGATTGCCGACCCGCGGGATTGTGTAGTTTAATGAAGGAGGACGGAATGACGATTGGCATCAATTCGACCGGGTCCTCCATGACGATCCGTAAAAACCGGGCGACCCGCGTTCTGACGCTGTTCGATCTCCGGTCGTCGGTTGCCTTGGCGTCGAGTTCGAAGTGTTGCACGACGACATGGTCGTGCAGGTGATTGCCGTCCGGGAGGAAGGTCCAGCACGCGGCTGAAGGTGGATGCGTTGCCTCTTGAAACAATCGTAAAGCACTTCCATTGATCGGACTCAATTCCGCCCGTTTGCCGAGTTGTTCGTATACATCGTGTTCGCCGCGCCGCCCCTCGGGTTGAAGAAGTTCGGCACGACCATGAAGTTGAATCCGAAGTTGTTGATGATCGCGTTGTACGAGAAACCCAGGCTCCATGTCAGGTCGGTTCCGACGCGCGAAAGGATCAATCCGGTACTCTGGTTCTGCGACAGGCCGAAGTCATATGCCGAGAAGAACGTCACCGCGTACTTCGGGCTGAACATGTAGTTCACGGCACCGGACAACTGCCGGCTGCCGACCGGTTCGAAATGACGGTAGCTTAGCGAGAGGTTCGCCCCGTCGGGGCGATTGTGATACATGTTCAAGTTCCAGTAGCGCGTGCCGAAGGCGAACGGGTCCATCCAGCCACTGGAGGTAAAGCCGTTGCGATCGCCGACGGCCCATGTCGCGTCGTACTCGAGGAACGCAAGCTGATGGCCGAAGTTGTCGCGGTCGGCCGTCGGGAAGTAGCTGCCTGACAGATCAAGCGTGACATAGTCGATCGTGTGTTCCATGCCGGCGTAGCCGCGCTTGGTCTGCCAGCGCTGACGCAGTTCGCCCTGCACCACCTGGACGCTGTCGAGTGTGTCGGCCCGCGTATCGACGAGCCGGCGGATGGCGTATCGCCGCGGATCATACAGCGGGGAGTTAAACAGCATGTTGCCGTCCGGCCCGGGCACAAACGCGGTCTGCCACGGAGTGATGTCGCGGATCGCTTGCTGTGTCGCATCGTCGTTCAGCCGGTCGAGTTGCGGCAGCAGCGTGTACGGCGTATCCGACCAGGCGTTGTAGTAGTTGCCGACCAGCGCCACTTTGTGGTTGATCCCCTTCAAGTTGAACAATTCACTTTCGACATCGTTGTACTGCCGGGTCAACGGCATGCTGACGCGGGCACCGCCGCCGCCGTAGATTCGCCCGCGCGGGTCGCCGTTCACATCGTTCGAGTAGTACGCCAGGTCGAGGTTGGCGTACGGCACTACCTTCAGGAACCCGGCCTGGAACGGAGCGGCAATCTGCTGCATCCAGTCCACCCGGGCAGTCGACAGCGGATAGTCGGGGGTCGGCACCGTCAACGGATCGATGTTGGCCGGGTACTGGTTGAACGGCAGATTGTAGACCTGCAAGTTTGCGTACCCGGCACTGGCCCAGGTGTTGTATGTGAGCCGATCCCAGAACGATTGTCCCAGCAGGTAGCCGTCAACGCGAGGCAGCCATTTGGTCTCCGTGACCCAGGGCCGATCCAGGTTCGGCTGCGCGAGAATGGTCGCGGCGAGGTTGCCTTCCTGCCATTTCAGGTACGAGAACGTCTCCTGATTCGGACCCATGTCGAACTCGAATTTGTAGTACTGTTCGAGGAAATTCGGGTCACTCAAGTAGCTGACCTGTCCCTGGTACGAGAAATTCTCGTACTGCTGTGTGTGCCGCCAGAGCGCCCGACCGCGATAACCGGGCGGCTCCCAGTTCAGGTTGCGTGTGCCGCCCAATTGGTCCACGCCTTCGTCGTGCAGTCCGTAGGCAAGGAAATGCGTGTTAAACGGCGCTTCGTACCCGAACAGCCGCGGCCCGGCCAGATCGTAGGCGGTGCCGAGCGCGAAGCCGCGCTGCGAAAGGTAGTCGATCATGAGGTTGGCGCGCTCATTCGGCAGTGCCTTGACGCCGATCAGCTCCAGGATGCTCCATGTACTCAGAAACTGGGTGCCGAACACCTGGTCCTGGCGGAAGAACAGATTGTTCAAGGGCCCGGTCGGGTCATCGACATCGCCCGCCAGAATCGGAAAATACATGATCGGCACATCGGCCAGTTCGATGCGCGTGTTGCGGGCGCGGAACCGCCGATAGGAGCCGACGACATCCGCCCCGGTTTCGCGATCGATGATCGGATAGCCGAAGATGGTCCGCTCGACCTGATTTCGCTGCTCGGTGATGCGCAGTTCGCTCATGCGCAGGTCGAGGGCCGGGTCGGCGGGCAGCTTGCTGGCGGCCACCGACGCACTGCGAGTCAGGTACTCCTGTGCGGAAAGCTGCCAGAACTCATCCCCCTTGTAGTGCGCGGGCACGGCAAAGCCGTTGCGGTGCATTTCAAGGTCCGCGTTCTTCGCGATCGCCTTGTTCCGCGTTACGTCGTAGTAGACGCGATCAGCACGCAGCGTCTTCTCTTCAATCGGCGAGCCGTCCGGGTTCCGCGGACCATTGACCGTGCCGTAGCGGATGACGACATTGCCCGACAGGTAGAGTTCGGTTTCCTTTTCGTTGGTCTGCGTGATACCGTCACGCGTGTTCATCCCTTCGACCAGTTCATTAGCCGTGCCGCCACGCTGCCAGATGACAACTTCATCGGCTTCGACATCGAGGATCAGGTTTGAACGATCTTCGAACGTGGCCAGCAGCTTGACGCCGCCGGTGACCAGCGCGATCTGCTCCCCATTGCCCATGTTCAGGTACTTGGCATTGGTCGGGTTCGACGAGCGATTACCGATCTTCAGCTTGCGCGTGCTGACGTTCGGCAGCGGAATCGTCGGCGATTCGAAGACCGGCGGTTCAGCGGTGACGCCACCGGACGGCGAACGGATCGGCTGCGCTGCGGCAGGTGGAGGCGGCGGATCGGTCGCTTGTACCTGCCGGACGACCGGCTTACCTTCGCGGATAGCTTCAGCTTCTTTCAGGAACGGATTATCGGCTGGCGTCTGTTTGTCGGCGACGCCGTTGATATCGATCTCGCCTTGGGTGGTGAACGCCAGCAGGGCGGTCTCGTTCGGTTGAATCTGCTTGATGCCTCTGACGTTCCCGATGGCGTAGATCTCGCCGCGAACCGCCTTCGGGTTCGTCGGGTGGCGTTCCATCCAGAGGACTGCCCGGTCGGCCGAGAGCTTCAACTGGCCGGCACTGAACTTAAACTGGCCGTTCATCACCATGCAGCGTTGGCGATCGTCATCGAAGACCGCGATTTTGTCCGCGGAGAAACGATGGGCGACATCGCCTTCTTCGATTGCCAAACGCACTGGTTCACCGGCGTGCGCGCCCAGAGCGGCGGCAAACAGCCAGCAGGCCAGCGACATGGTGACGACACGCCGTCCCACGAGACCTCCCTCGACAATCAGCGCGACCTGGGCCCCCTCGGCCTGGTTCACGCTCAGATGGCGAATGTACGACTTGGGAAGCGGGGCCATATCGTCGAAGAGGGAGATGTGTCAAGGCGGATTCCAGTGCGGAAGAGTACCGTCACGAGCCCCGACCGTAAGGGTAGGGGATCTGGCGAAGCCATTTCATAAGGTCGAGGCTCGTCATCATGCCCCTGTCGCGATCGCCAGGGCCATGCGGCAACCTGCGAGGTATTCCGGCAGGTCGACCCACTCGTTTACCGTGTGAATTTCGTTCTGCCCGGCCCCGAACGTGATCGTCGGGATGCCGTGCCGGACGATCCAGTTCGCGTCCAGCCCGCCGTTTGTCGTCCGGCAGACGGGCTCCCGACCGAGCATCCGCGCCGCGGCCATCGCCCGTTGCACCGGGGCGGACGACTCGGTCAGGCGGAACGGGTAGTAGTCGAGGCGTGAAGTGAACTTCACTTTGCCTGTCTTGCCCGCCTGATCGGTGACGCGCGAAGCGGCATTCTTGTAGGCCTGCTTGTACGCGGCCGAGATTTCACGAACAAACTTCGCATCATGGCTGCGTGATTCGCCGCGGACGTGGGCAAAATCGGTGACAACGTTGGTCGCTTCGCCAGCAGCATTCCCTTGGGCGTTGCCGATGCTGCCGATGTTGCTTGTGCCTTCCTTGCCCGCTTTCTTCACCTTGCCGAACCAGCCTTTCTCATGCACGTCCGCGAGCGCCAGTGACGCGATCAGGGTGGCCGAGATGCCATGCTCCGGGTGCACGCCGGCATGGGCGGCCTTGCCGTGGATTTCGACTTCCCAGCGGTCGGCTCCGACCGCGCCCAGGATGATGTC
>JBBQII010000061.1:0-10554 GCA_038324795.1 Gemmatales bacterium | reverse complement strand
CTGGGAATGGAACGTTCATGCAAGTTGCTGAAGCGTATGCCGAACTGATCCGTCGCACGAAGGAAACCGCCCTGCTGGGCTCATGCGCCGGCGTCCTCGGCTGGGATGAACGCGTGAACCTGCCGCCCGCCGGCGGTGAGTTCCGCGGCGAGCAGATGGCTCTGATCGCCCGCATGACGCACGAAATGTCGACCGACCCGTTCATCGGCGAGGCGCTGTCGACCGTCGAAGCAAGCAAGCCCGATGGCGACATGGCCGTCAACGTGCGTGAATTGCGCCGCGGCTACGACCGGGCCGTGAAGCTGCCGAAGGCACTCGTCGAGGAGCTGGCGCGCGTCACCATCCGCGCCCAGCAGGCGTGGCAGGAAGCTCGCCAGGCCGACGACTTCGCCGGGTTCCAGCCGTGGCTGGAGAAAGTCGTCACGCTGAAGCGCGAAGAAGCCCAGGCGGTCGGCTACAAGGAGCATCCGTACAACGCGTTGCTCGATGAATATGAACCGGGCACGACCGCGGCCGATGTGAAGCAGATCTTCGCGGGTCTGACGAAAGAACTGGTACCGTTGATCGAGGCGATCAAGAATTCCCCCCGCCGGCCGAAGACGGAGATCCTGCACCGCGAGTACCCGGTCGACCTGCAGAAGATCTTCGGCACCGCGGCCGCCGCGGCGATCGGCTTCGATTTCGGCGCGGGCCGACTTGACACCACGACACACCCGTTCTGCTCCGGTATCGGTCCGGGCGACTGTCGGATCACGACACGCTACAACCCGAAGTTCTTCAACGAATCGTTCTTCGGCATCCTGCATGAGGCAGGCCACGGCATCTACGAGCAGGGGCTGGACCCTGACCACTTCGGCACGCCGCCGGGTGCGTTCTGCTCGCTGGGCATCCACGAATCGCAGTCGCGGCTATGGGAGAATCAGGTCGGCCGCGGCCCGGCATTCTGGCAGCACTTCCTGCCGCGTGCCCGCCAGGTGTTCCTGACTGCTCTTCGCGATGTGTCGTTCGACGACTTCTACTTCGCCATCAACGATGTGAAGCCGTCGTTCATCCGTGTCGAATCGGACGAAGCGACCTACAACCTGCACATCATCCTGCGATTCGAGCTGGAACTCGACCTGCTGGCCGGGACACTGAAGCCGGGTGATCTTCCCGCAGCGTGGAACGAGAAGTTCGAGAAGATGTTCCACCTGAAGGTGCCCGACAACCGCCAGGGCTGCCTGCAGGACATCCACTGGAGCATGGGCGGCCTGGGCTACTTCCCCACGTACACGCTCGGCAACCTGTATGCCGCCCAGCTGATGGAGCAGGCTCGCAAGGACCTGGGCGATCTCGATGCCGACTTCACGCGCGGGGAATTCAGTCGGCTCAAGGGCTGGCTGAACGTCAACGTGCACAAGCCGGGGCGACGCTACCGCGCGGGCGAACTGTGTGAGCGCATCACCGGCCAACCGCTCAGCCACGCACCACTGATCAGGTATCTGCGGGACAAGTATGCGCCGCTGTACGGCTGTTGAGATGTATTCACACTTCAAAACAGAGAAGCTGGACAATGCAGCTTCTCTGTGCCGATCGTCCGTGTTCGTTGTCGGATTCACGTCGTAATCATTTCGCCGTTTCGTTGCGTCACCTCGCAATGTGTCCTCTGCTTATCACATCCCCCCAAGGATTTTCAGGAAACCCCGTTTATTCCTCGAGATCCCATGAACACTCAGGAAGCTCCGGCCATGCCGGAAACACCCGCCGGTATGGTCGATGACCTCACGGCAACGATTCTCTCCAACGCGCAGGGCGAAACGCCCGTCGACACGCGCACCCGCCGCGAGTCCGCGCCGATGCCCCACGTCGGCGACGTCATCCTCGGGCGGTACCGCGTGGTTGCCTGGGCAGGGCTTGGCTCGGCCAGCATCGTCTTCCGTGGCGAGCACATCGAGATGCACAACGCGGTGGCGATCAAGATCGTCAACCGAATCGACTTCCCGCAACGGCATGTCGCCGTCGGGCATTTGCGCAACGAGGCGATGATCCTCGGCCGATTGCAGCACGCCCACCTGGCAAAACTGTGGGACTTCAGCGAATCAACACAGTTCCCCTGCGTGGTCACCGACTTCATCGACGGCATCACGCTGCGGCATCTGATCCAGATGGACGGCCGGGTCGAGCAACGCCAGGCCGTGCGTGCCGCCCTGCATGTGACCGACGTACTTGCCACGCTTGAAAAGGCCGGGATCGTCCATCGCGACATCAAGCCGGACAACGTGGTGCTGAGCGTCGACGGCACTGCGAAGCTGATCGACTTCGGGCTGGCCATCATGCTCGGTCGCGAAAACCCTGATGCCCACGGTGAACGGCTGACCGCCCAACGCGTCGGCACAGTGGCCTACCTCGCCCCCGAACAGGCACGCCAGTCCGGAACGGTCGATCACAGGGCGGACTTCTACTCGCTGGGAGCCACGCTGTATCACGCGGTCACGGGCAAGCTGCCCTTCTCGGGCAACAACGCCGCCCAGGTGATCCTGCGGCATCTGGAAGACGACCCGATCCCGCCCGGGGCGATCGTGCCGAACCTGAGCGACAGCGTCTCGGATTTGATCCTGCGGATGATGGCCAAACGGCCGGGTGATCGCTTCTCATGTGCACGCGAACTGCAGGAGAACATCCGCGGCGTGCAGGATTCACTGGCGAGGTTCTGAGAGCCGGGACTCTCAGCGATCGCTACCACGGCTTGCCCAACGCCCGCGCTGCCAGGTCATACCCGTCGGCCGCGGTGACCTTAGCACGCGTGATGTCGCCCGGCTTCAGGTTCTTCGCCTTCAATCGCACCAGGCCGTCGATTTCCGGCGCGTCGGCATGGCTGCGGGCCTGGTAGTGGCCCGGCACCTCGGCGTCAGCTCCGTCGACAATCACATCGATCTCCCGGCCCACCTGCTTCGCGCTCCAGTCGAAGGCAACCTGCTGCTGGATCTCCATCAGCCGATGGCGGCGCTCCTGCTTGACTTCCTCCGGCATGTGGCCGTCGAGCTTCGCGGCCGGCGTATCGGGTTCGAGCGAATAGGTGAACACACCAGCCCGCTCGAATGCGCTCTCGCGCAGGAAGTCGCCCAGTTCGTTGAACTCCGCTTCGGTCTCGCCGGGGAAGCCGACGATGAACGTCGTGCGGAAGTTCAACGCCGGCATTGCCTGCCGCAGCTTCGTGATCAGGTCGGTCGTCGACTGGCGATTGACGCGACGCTGCATCCGCTTCAGCACGCGGTCGTTGATGTGCTGCAACGGCATATCGATGTACGGCACAATCTTCTTCGATGACGCCAGCTTGGCCAGCAATTCGTCAGTCACGTGCTCGGGATAGGCGTACAGGATGCGGATCCATTCGATGCCATTGATCTGTTCCAGTTCCCGCAGCAGTTCGGCGAAGCGTACCCGGCCATAAAGGTCCATGCCCCAGTATGTGCTGTCCTGCGCGACGATCAGCAGTTCGCGAACTCCATCCGCGGCCAGTTCCTTTGCTTCGCGGATGACCTCTTCCATCGACTTGGTGACATGCTTGCCGCGCATCTTGGGGATCGCGCAGAACGTGCAGAGCCGGTCGCATCCCTCGGAAATCTTCAGGTAAGCGAAGTGCCGGGGCGTGATGCGCAGCCTCGCGGTGTCTTCAAGGGCCTTGACCGGGGCCGGCCTGAACAGGCTGCGTTGCTCGTTGGCCGAGGCCTCATGCCGGGCGAGCGCCCGGCCGACGACATCAACAATCTCTTCCCGGCCGAACACGCCGACGATCTGGTCGACGTCGGGCACCGTTTCGAGCAGCATGTCCTTCTGCCGTTCGGCCAGGCACCCGGCCACGACCACGGATCCGACCTTGCCGGCCCGCTTCAACTGCAGCATCTCGTTGATGACGGCCAGCGATTCGTCCCGCGCGGGCTGGATGAAGCCGCACGTGTTCACGACAACGACATCGGCTCCTTCGGCATCCTGTACGAACGCGTAGCCATCCTGGGCCAGCTTGCCGAGCATCCGTTCCGAATCGACGGTGTTTTTCGGGCATCCCAGCGAGATCAGACTGAACGTCTTCGTGGCCGTGAGCGGCGAAGCAGACGGGATCGGATCGGAAACAAGTTGCAGCGGTCGCGAGTTCTTCATCATAGTATGAGTCACTTTAGGGACGCAGGTACCATAGGGGAAGGCGGAACGTCAGGCGGAGTTGCCCGGTCACTTCTGCTGCGAGGCCGGTGGGCTGCATTTTGATACAATTGGGCTCATGATCCTCGGCATCGACCCGAAAGTTGATTACGCCTTCAAAATGATCCTCGGCCAGGAGGAAACCCGGCCGCTGTTGATCGATATGCTCAATGCGGTGCTGCGGCGGCCCGAAGGCGAGCAAGTTGAAAGCGTCAAGATCCTCAACCCGTTCAACCCGATGGAACGGATGGACGACAAAACATCGATCGTCGATATACGGGCGCGCGATCAGCGCGGCAGACTTTTCAACGTCGAAATGCAAGTTCAACGGCGCCCTGATTTCATCAGCCGGTACATCTACTACGCAGTCAAAACCCACCAGCGGCAGTTGCGCAAGAGTCAGGGCTACGACAAACTGCGGCCGACGATCTCGATCTGCTTTACAGATCACGTGCTTTATCGCGAGAATGATGACTATCGTCTGCAATTCGGGTTGCTGGAAACCCGTCATCACTTCCTGATGGCAAAGGATCTCGAATTTCACTTGTTCGAACTGCCGAAGTTCAGGAAGACTGCCGAAGAACTGACCGACAAGATCGATCTTTGGCTTTACTTTCTGCGCCATGCGGAGAAGATGGATCCAGACGCCCTGCCGCCAGCGTTGCAGACGGCCGTGATCGGCAAAGCGATTGAGGAACTCATCGTCATGAAAAATAATGAAGCGATGCGAATCCGCTACGAAGACCGTATCGAGTCCCAACGGGCGTATGAGACCGACGTGCGCCTGGGCCGGCAGGAGGGACTACAGGAAGGTCGGCAAGTAGGCCTGCAGGAAGGTCGGCAGGAAGGCCTGCAGGAAGGTCGGCAGGAAGGTCGGCAGGAAGGAACAAAGATTGGGGCGATCCAGACGCTGGAACGGTTGCTCGGCAAGCCCCAGACTCCGATTGAGCGATTCAGCGGTCGATCATTGGACGAGCTCGATCGACAGATCGGGGAGCTTGAACAACAGCTTCTGAAAATGAGACAGTGAAACTTACTTGGATCACCGACAGCCTTCTTCAGGCCTGAGAGCCAAATGCGCATGTTCTGCAACGGTAGACGTGCGGCAGTGAACCGTGTCATCGGCGAAGACGATTTTCGCGTCGATACAGGGCGAGCGTCTGGTGGCAAGACCTTCGTCCGCGTCCTGCATACGCCGACCGGAGTTTTTCGGCTGAAAGTCGGGTTCGAGGGCCGCGAGTCTCAAGATGTGGCCACCGACCTACGTTCCTCAATCGTGGACGAGTTGTTCGGGCTCGGTTGGTCGCAGGATTAAGCTGCAGTGCGGCCGGCCCGGACGCCACGGAAGTCGGCTGATGGCTGTACGGTGTTAACCGAAATGCCGCTGAATCCTTCAAGCCTGGTGCAAGCTACCGACGGCAGAACCCGAATTGCGTAACGCCTTTGGGCGCCGCAGTTTTCGTCAACGACGATGAGGGTCTCGTAATGCAGTCCCTAATTGAAGTGCTGTCGCTTCTGAGGCGGGTGCGATCGCTGCAATTCGATGCCTGGAGCGAGTCCTCGCCCGGCTGGGATGGAATTGGAAGGGGTACCGTCGCGGTATCCGAGCCCACCGTTGGGGTCGTGATCTTCGACGAAGCGGGCACATGGCAGCCGATCATTGCCGGTCGGGCGGCGGTCGAGTTCAAGAACATTTACCGCTGGTCGGAAGCCGGGGAGGCGTTGCGGCTGGAACACCTGCGGTTCGGGGCCGATCATCCGGTTCTGCTTTTCGATATGGCCCCCGGCGAGAATGGCATGTGGCGCGAGGTCAGCCCGCACCACTGCGGTGAGGATTGCTACACGGCGTCGCATGGCGTCGAGGGCGGGCAACTTGTCGTGGCATCGACTATCGACGGGCCACGAAAGCGGGAGTTCAGCCGCTACACCTGCTGATAGCGCCATCAGCAATTGTTGTATGCAATAGTCAGAAACACTAACACTTGTTGTGATGACAGATTGACGAATGCCGCTTTACAAACTTCTCAGCTGTCCGTAACTCGCCCGTTACTCGACCGAATTTCGCCCTTCCTCGCCTCTCATCGCTTGGCAGCCGATCATCAAACGGGTACAGTACACGTTGTCCCTTCCGGGGCTGAGTACTTCTGCAAAGGGGCTCACCCCTGTCCGCGGCTGGATAGCTCGCGGCCCCCGGAAGAGGCGGGGAATCTTCTATGGCGCGACGCAGCGCCGACGCCGACAGTTGGAACGGCACCAGAACAGGACTACGCCGGTCGGATCGGTTTTTAGCGGGCCTCGATGACGCGGCCCGTGTGACGTTTGTCACCCACGTTCATCCCGACCCCGACAGCTTGGGCAGCATGATGGGCCTTGCCCATCTTGTTGAGACCAAGCTCGGCTTGCCGACCCGGCTTACTCGCGACGGCCTCATCAGCCGGGCCGAGAATCGGGCGATGGTCGACCTGTTACGGGTGAACCTGATCCCGATTGAAGAGATCGCGTGGACCAAGGACGACTTCGTCGTCATGGTCGACAGCCAGCCGAACACCGGCAGGCATTCCTTCAACGAGGATTTGCCGCTGTACGCCGTCATCGATCATCACGACACGCCCGGCGACCTTGACGATGTTGCGTTCATCGACGTGCGGCCCCGCTACGGGTCGACATGCACTCTTGTCACCAAGTACCTGGTCGAACAGGAAGTCTCGATTCCCGAACAACTGGCGACGGCGCTCATGTACGGCATCGAGAGCGAAGTGGCCGGTTATCCGCGCGAAGCGAGCGAGACCGACGACAGCGCATTACATTACCTCTTTCCAATCGCGGACAAGGAACTGCTGGCGCAGATCAAGAACGCCAGATTGCCGCACTCGCACTTCGAGTGCCTTTTGCAGGCGCTGCAGAACTCGTTCATTTACGACCGCATCATTATCAGCTGGGTCAACGATCTGCCGCAGCCGGAACAGGCGGCGGAAGTCGTCGACTTTCTGGTGCGCTTCGAGAAGGTCGACTGGGCCCTGTGCGGCGGCGTCTTCGGGGACAAGATGGTGCTGTCGCTGCGGTCGTCGTTGCACAACGCGAAAGCCGGCGAACTGCTGCGGCAGGTAGTCGGAAAACTGGGCCGGGCCGGGGGGCATGATCGCCGGGCTGGGGGTTGCATTCGGCTGCCAAGCACCTCAGTGAACGCGATTGACGACATGCAGGCGGAACTGCGTCGGCGGTTCCTGAAGGCCCTTCGCATTGAAGACTGCCGGGGCCAGCGGTTGGTGCCGCTGCGTGAGATGCTGCAGAATCTCCAGGCATGACGATGACTGACGACGGCGAGCCGCTGCGTCCACCCGATTGGCCGATCGAACTGGTCGAGCCGGTCGAACGGCTTGGCCCGCCGGATGAAGTGTTCCGTATTCCGCGCAGCCATGCCCTCATGAAGTTCTTCATGGGACTGGGTCTGATCGTCGGCGGCGGGCTCACTAACTACCTCTATTGGGTCGTTTTCAACGGCCCTGTTGTCGCAGAGCATTTCCTGTTCCTCCTCCTTTTCGGGCCGATTATCAGCGGCTTGGGCCTCATCTATGCCGGCTGGCGCGATCGCGGGCTATGGGTACTCGTCTACCCGATGGGCCTGCTGCGCTGGCAGCGTGGCGAGGTGGTCACCTTCCCGTGGGACGAGATCGACGAAGTCCTCTTCTTCCGCGTGGTTGAATGCGAGAAGCCGCAACGCGAGATTGCCGGGGATGGGACAATCGAAGCCTCGTGGCTGCCGATCGCCAAGTACGGTTCACGCACGCTGGGGGCCCATCTGTCGCTGATCCGCAACGATGCGGCAGAGGCGACTCTGCCGTCGTCGCTGGCCGGGTTCATGCGGCTGTGCCAGGTCGTTCAGGAAGAAACGTTTCGTGCCAAGTGGCCGGCAATCTGGGAACGCTTTCTGTCCGGCTCGCGTGTTGCTTTCAGGACTGTGTCGATCAGTCTGGCGGGCGTTCACCGCGATGCGGACATTCTGCCGTGGTACGAGTTGGACGATGCGTTGATTCAGAACGGCAAGCTGATCATCAAAAGCCGGCGAACGTTGAAACCGTGGCTGGATGTTCCGTTGCAGACGGTGCCGAACCCGCACGTTTTCGCCGCGCTGCTGCTGATCGGCCCCAGCGCGGTACCGGACCCGGAGGATGACGAGGATGATTGACTCCTTGTGATGCTCCCTTCTTCAAGGAATCTGTCCGTGCGCGGCGCGAGTGGAACGCTTTCAGCAAGTGACGGGTTTACCGTGTGGGGAAGCCTCACCGTTGGCACTGCCGGATTTCGCGGTGCGACCGACTCAATCCAACCCATCGACACAAATTGCCTCAACGGTCGATCCGTTGTGGCATCCTTATTGTGTGTCGGTGAAGGAACCCATCTAATCGGACGAATGAAGGTGGCAGTACTCGGCCGGACGAACAGCCCTTCGTAACCGGCAAGAATATCACCATCGCGAAAACGAGAGGGGCAGTCGTGCTCATTCATCATCGGAAATGGCTGCTCAGCTTCGCTTTGGCGCTGACGACGGTTGGCCCCGTGCTTGCGCAGGATCCCAAGGCAAAGGGGCCGTCCCCGGAACAGAATCCGGTTCCGCCGCCGATTGTGCTGGAGATCGAACCGGCGACCCCTCCGATCGATACGGCAACGTCGACGCAGTGGAACTGGCGGCACTCGCCACGGGCGGTGGTTTCGCCCAACATTTACGGCGACGTCACCGGCAACCGGCCAATCCTGAACGGCCGCCTCATTCCTGGCACGCCCGGGACGCCTGGCACGCGGGGAACGCCGGGAACGCCGGGGATTCCCGGCATGCCCGGTACTCCGGGAACGAGCCGGCAGATCAGCGGGTTCATTACATCCGACGGCGAAGGAGACCGATTTAACACGTCTTACCTCGCACAGACCGGTTCCCCGACGCTGGCGTCTTTCTCCGGCAATGTCAGCTTCAACGGGCAGCAGATCGACGCGGTCGATTACAGTGCAACCGCGCCCTTTTCACAACCGTTTCCCGCGACCACCAGCCTGCTGGCCAACGCCACGACGACCAGCAACATCCAGGCTTTGTTTGCGCAGCCTGGCGAGACGGCCGTGTTCAACGGCGCGGCATCGAATGCGCAGTTGCAGTTTGATTCCGGACAAGGCGCGGCGTTCTATCAGATCTTTCTGGTCTATGACCTGAACACTCCGGGAACGGCCGGCACGCCGGGAACGCCCGGCACGCCGGGAACGCCGGGGACCCCGGGCACAGCCGGCACGCCGGCCCGCCTTGTCGCGATTGCCATGCCCAACCCCGTTGGCGGCGGTCTGATCGGCCGAACGAAAGTGGCGACAGGCAACAGCGTACTGCCGCGTGATCGCGTTATCTTCGATTACGACGCGATCAGCAACGCACCGGTCCGGATCGGCGGGCAAAACATTCAACGCTTCTCGCCGGGCTTCGAAAAGGCGTTCTTCGATGGCCTCGCGTCGATTCAACTTCGTATGCCGTTCGCATCAGCCGCCAGCCCGATCAGCGAAGGAGGACTGACAAACAGTTCCGCCGCCGTCTTCGGCAACCTGTTCCTGCAACTGAAGGGCCTGGCCTACAGCAGCGACATTGTCACCGTCGCCGGTGGTTTGGGCATCAGCGTTCCGACCGCCCCGGACACCCGGCTGCGGGTCAACTCCGTCGACCTGCTGCGAATCCGCAATGAGACAGTTCTGCTCACCCCGTACGTCGGCGTGCTCCTGACACCGACCGATCGGCTCTTCGCCCAGGCCTGGACGGGGGTCGAGTTCGACACGCGCGGCAACCCGGTGCAGCTCGCCACGAGATCGGGCCCGCGGACCATTGGCCGGCTGAACGACCCCGCCCTGCTGCAACTCGATTATCAACTCGGTTACTGGATGATCCACCCGGCCCTGAACCCGCGGCCTTACATCCGTGGCCTGGCACCATTTGTCGAACTGCATTTCAACAGCACGTTGGCGAACTATGATAGCGTGGCGGCCGGTTCGGTGGCTATCATCGACTCGCTGGCTCAAAACGACGAGTTCAACATGTCCGCGGGCGTCACCTCGCAGCTCGGCGAGCGTATCATGCTTACTACGGGCGTCACCGCCCCGCTCCGCAACAACAGCCGCTTCGGCGACTACCAGGTAGGCTTCCGCATGAACTGGATTTTCGGCCCCACGGCCACCTACAACGCCCTGGCCCCGATCGGGTTCTGAGTTGAACTCGACATCCACAGTCCGCTGTAGTCTCGCTGTTGATCTCGGCAAACACGAGTGTGCGGCATCGCCCATTTCGAGCGGGGTCGCGTGAGCGCCCCGTGGACGATCACTCAGCAACGCTCATCGCTCATCCACGGAACGCTC
>JBBQII010000060.1:0-10565 GCA_038324795.1 Gemmatales bacterium | reverse complement strand
TCGTTGTACTTCTTTCGTCTCAGCGGTTCGTCCACACCCGCATCAGTTTCGTCAGGCCGGCGATCTGTTTGAATTCCAGCATGTCGCGGATCGGGTCGAGGTCCTTGTCGGTCGCGATCAGGTCATGCCCCCAGCCGCGTGACAGTGAACTGGCCAGCAATCGCAGGCATTCCGCCCTGATCTCCGCTTTGCCTTCGGACGCCAGCGCCAGTGCACATGCCGCCCGGTACAGGTGTTCCGGGGGCGGGTTCAGCTTCGCCACCGCGCGAGCCTCGGCAATGGCTTCATCCGGCTTGCCGGCGCGTGCCTTCAGAATCGCGCGATAGGCCAGTGCCCGCATGTTGTCCGGGAATCGGCTCAGCAGGCGGTCAAGCACCGGGATCGCCTCGGCCGGTTGCTTCATCTTCACCGCGTAGACGTAGGCCTGGTTGTTCAGTGCCTCAATGCAGCGCGGGTTGCACTCCTCACCCTTGATGAAGTCCGCCAGCGCTCCCTGCGGGTCGTCCGACAGTTTCGCGAAGCCGCGCGAAACCCAGCTGTAAGCGTCCCCCGGCGGTGTCTCAAGTCCCTTCAGGTGATCGCGCGTGGCGCCCGGGGCATCGCCCAGCGCCTGCCGTGCCCGGGCACGGATGAACCAGACCCGGCTGGGAACATCCTGATGCGTCAGGGCCGCGTCGAGATCAACGATCGACTCCTTGTACTTGCCCAGTGAGAACAGCACCAGCGCCCGGTCGATGCGAGCTTCCAGCAGGTTCGGCTGATGCCGCACCGCCTGATCGAGATCCTGCAGCGCCTGTCGGGCACGTGTCTGCTGTGTGACCAATATCCCGGCGCGGGCCACATAGCTGCGGGCGTACGTGGGCCGCAGGGCGATGGCTGTGCCGTAGGCGGCCAATGCTTCCGCATCCTGATCGAGCGCCTGATGACAGCGCCCCTTGAGCGACCACGCACCGAAGTCATTCGGGTCCTCGGTCACGACACCGTCGATGATCCGCAACGCTTCGCGGTATTCACCGCGCACGGCATGGTCGCAGGCGAGCAGGAAGCGGCCGCGGGCGTTCTGTCCGGCGACATTATCGAGCATCTGCCGCAAGCGGGCGCGTTCCTCGGGGTCAAGCTCACGCCGCTGGATGGCCGCTTGCTGGCGCACCAGCGCCGGCAGGGCCCCATCATCCAGGTTACGCCCGGCAACTTCATTCAGCTTGATCGCCTTCTCTGCTGTTTCATGCGGCGTCGCGTAAACCGCATGCGCCATCAGGAAGGTCATCTCGCCGACCTCGCCCCGCAGACTCGCACGGTCGGCGGGCGAAAGCTCGGCCACCAGCGGCAGACTTGTCCAGTCGGCCTGTTCGAGTACCCGGTAGTCGGCCAGCGATATTTCCGCCTGCTTCAGGCCGCGGGTCAGCTGCGTCGGGTCTTCGGAGGTGAGCAGGCCCTGCGTCGTACGGTATTGGTCCTGGAATTCGTGGTAGCGGTTCAGCGCATGCTCACGACGGGCTTCCACTTCCCGCTCTTTATTCCGCAGCGACAACCTCACGCTGCCGGCCACCGCCAGCAGCAGTATGGCGGCTACGATGAACGTCAGCGATGTGGGCGATGCGAGCCGCGGGTTCCGCCGCGCCCACTTCGACACGCGTTCGCCGAATGAAGGCTCACGCAGGTGCATCAGCGGCAAGTTCGCGCGTTGACGTTCAAGATCATCCGCGAGGCCGCTCGCGTCGGCGTAGCGGTTTGCGGGATCGGGCTCAAGACAATGCTGAATGATCGCTTCGACGGCCGGGGATATCGCCCGATTCAAGCGGCGAAGCGACGGTGGCGGAACGTTGCGGTCTTCAAGAATCTGCGGCAGAATATCGCGCGAACGGCCGCGGCGGATCGGGAACGCGTGCTGCCCGGTCAGCAGGTGGAACAGCACCAGCCCCAGCGAGTAAACGTCGCCCCGGGCATCGACAATGCCTTTGCGGTCGCGGTAGGCACGCAGTTGCTCGGGGGGCATGTACGGCAGTGTGCCGCCCATCGCGGCAACCGCCAGCGCCGCGGGCGAGTTCAGGTCTTCGGCCATGTTGAAATCGAGAAACATCGGCTGGCCGTCGTCGCAAAGCAGGATGTTCGCCGGCTTCAGATCGCGATGGACGATGCCCCGCTCATGGGCATGTGCCAACCCGTCCGCCAGCCGCAACGCCATCCAGAGGATCGCTTCGACGTAGCTCATCTTCTCCAGCTTGAGGAGTGCCGCGGAGGGGCCATGTGCGGCCGGCGGTTGTCCGGGCGGTGTCGGCGGATGAGGATTACCAGGCAGGGTCGGCGAGGAAAGGGCAGAATGCGACGGATCGCCGTGCCCTTCGGCCGTGCTGTGGCGGTTGACCAGCGTGCTGACGATCTGCCGGCCCGAGGTCGGCAGCGAAGGCTGGCTGCCAAACGACTTGCAGAGATCAGCCAGCGTGGCACTGCCGAAGTAAGGCATGCAGACTGCAAAAAGGTCGCCGCGGCGGTGTTCCGAGTAGATCGGCACAATGTTGGTGTGCTGCAACCGGGCGAGATGCTTCGCTTCGCCATGAAGGGCAGCTGTGATCTTGAGCGCGACCAGTCGCTCGGCGAGTGCCTGCTGCCGGGCGAGGAACACCCGGCCGAACGCCCCGCGCCCCAGCTCCGAAACGAGTTTGAAGTCGAGGAACTGTTCGCCGACGTGCGGCATGGCGGCCATGGCCGCTTCATAACGTTCGGCGGCGGCGGGATCGCTTTTGCGCAAGTCGGCCGCGGCGGCAAGATTCACCGCCACGTCGACGCGGCGCGTGTTGGCGATACCATCCGCGGGTGGTGCGGCAAGCGCCTCGGGATGGCGCACGGTCGGAACATCAAGCGGGTCAGCCACGACGGTAGCCATCGATTTCTCACGATTCGGCAATCGGCGAACGAGCAAAGAAACTCGCCGACTGCATAGGAATGATCCAACATCCAGCGGCAGGATCCTTCCCGTGAAATCCGTCCCTCCGGGTTCCGTGACCGCGTCGAGTATGCGGTGGAGGGTAAACTGATGAACAGAGTGGGCGCAGACCGTCATCCGACCGTCGCGCATCAATTCATCAGTTGATGCCCAGCATAGTACACGCTTTCCGATAAATGCGAACTTTGCGACTATTCGCAACATACCTCAAAAATCCACACGGGCAACAATCCGTCCAAACTGCGCGATCTTCATGCGAGTATTGAGTAAAGTACGTGCAGACGGCACCGATTGTCGCCATGGCTCCGGAACGCAGCATCGCGCCTAACTGTTGTTTAAGCATTGATTTGCGACGATTCAACGTCGTGAAGACTTGAAGGCATGTAAGTTGCGTGCAAATTGGCTGCTTCAGTTACCCAACTGACGCTTTCCCGCCCCCGATCCGAAGCTGCTGCTGAGAAATTCCGTGAAGCGTTACGACCACCAACAACCGGGTATTCGACTGTCGTCGCTGCGATCGCAGAGGCAGCAGGCCAACCATTGTCGGCAGCGGCAAGCGAGCATTGTTGACTGAAAAACACGAAGGAACGGTCTTGCAGACCGCTCCTTCTTTTTTTTGTACCGGAACAGGACGTCCCGGTACTGGACGCGAGAACCGAAGTTCCCGACGATAAGGAAGCCGTGCCGATGGCCGCCATCCTGATGCCTACAACGGAAAAACCGACGAACCTCTCCATGAATTTGCAGGGCCGAACAATCGCGCTCGCCGAGGGCCGACAACTCGAAGATCTGGCCGCAATGCTCGAACGCGAGTCGGCCGATGTGTTTCGCTGCCCGATGCTGAGCATCTTCGACCACCCCGACTCCGAACGTGTGATGACTTGGCTGCGGCAGCTCACTGCCGGCCGATTCACGCATGTCATCCTGTTGACGGGCGAAGGGTTGCGAAGGCTGCTGTCGCTCGCGGATCGGGAGGGAATCCGTGAGGATGTGATCACGGCACTGACAAAAGTGCAGATCATCACAAGGGGGCCAAAGCCGGTTCAAGCCCTGAAAGAAGTGAAACTCACTCCGACCAGGATCGCCAGCGCCCCGACCACCGAAGGTGTGATCGCCACGTTGAAGCTTGAAGACCTGTCCGGTGCTCGCGTCGGCGTTCAGCTTTACAACGACTGTAATCAGCCGCTCTCGGACTTCCTGCTTGAAGCCGGGGCGGAGGTATTCACGGTCAGCCCCTACGTCTATGCTCCGTCGTCAGACAGCGAGCGCGTGGCTGACCTGATCCACAAGTTGGCCGACGGTCACTTGGACGCCATCGTCTTCACCAGTTCTCCGCAGATCGATCGACTCTTTGAAGTGGCGGACGAGAAGCACCTTGCACGCGAACTCTTGATCGGCCTGCAGCGCGTCCGCGTTGCCGCGGTCGGACCGGTGGTCAAGGAACGGCTGATGGCCCGTAACGTGCGCGCCGACATCACGCCCGAACAGGGGTTTCAGATGAAGAACCTGGTGCAGCACATCAAGCGGGCGCTGAGCCGATAGTTCGGTGATGGAAGACGACGCCGCAAGCGGCTGAGTAGAAAAAGAGAGAGGGGACGTCGCAAGCGACGTCCCCTCTCTCTTTTTACGACCAACTACTCGGCACCCGGGATGAAGTCGAGCTTCACCTTGGCCTGCTTGCCGGACGTGCCGGCCGAGTCGAAGACGGGCGACATCTTTACCTGTACCTTACGGCCATCCTTCGACATGATCGTCTCCTGACGGATTTGCAGGCCGCCCGGCACCGACGAGGCGATGCTGGCCTGGTGGTTCAGTTCCACCAGCGGCGACTCACCTTCCGCATTCGCGGCCGACTGACCCACCATACCGGTGCCGCCGCCAAAGCCGCTCATCGCGTTGCTGGTGCCCGTGGTCATCGCCCGCAGCTTGTCCATGACCTGCTGCTCGCGATCCGGCTTGCGGGCCGTGTCCATCGCCACGCCGCCGGAGACGACCGAAGCAAGCGTCTTGCGACGGCCACCCTCGAACGTGAAGCTCAGCGTCGACTGCTTCGTCAGATCGAGCGTATGGATCTCGACCGACTGTTCCGGTGTACCCTGGTGACGCGTCACCTTGATCATCGCCTTGTTGCCCAGCGGCCGACCCCAGACCTTGTCGACCGAGATCTGGTAACTGCCGTTGAACGCTTCTGCCGCCGCGTACGACTCGGCCCGGCTGTCGTCCTTCTGTGCGAAGTCATCGCACAGAAGCACGCCGCCTGCCGATGTCTTACGTTCGATCGACGAGCAGTGCGTGCCGATCGGCTCACGCACCTTCATGTCGAGGTCCGCCGCACCGGACCAGAGCAGTTCCACCACCAGGTCGCGGCGGGTCTGCTGATCCATCACTTCCCTGATCTTGGCCACTTCGGCCAGTTTGTTCTCCGCGGTGAACTTGGCGGACTGTTCCTTCAGATGCTCGCGGGCCCGCAGATGGTACTCCGCGGTGTCGATCGTCCAGTCGCGGGTCAGCAGGTTGCCGGCCGCCCAGGCGGAGATATCCGAATCGAGCGTGGCCTTCTTGTCGCCGGCGAAGACCATCGCGTTGATGTACGGATCGGGCAGGTTCGGCTCGAGCTTCGCGGCCACCCGGCAGAACTTCAGCGCCCGGTCGGGCTGGCCCAGGTCGGCCATCGCCTTCGAGGCCTTCACGTACGCATGCGGGCTCTTCGGGGCCAGGTCAATCGCGGAGACCCGCGCCCGTTCGATTTCTTCCTTAGAACCCTGCGATCCTTCGAGGGCGATGGCCAGTGCCTCCTGTGCCCACGGCTCGGCGACGACACCCGTCCGCAGGCCGGCCTTCAACAGCTCGGCCGCATGCTTGAACTGCTTGCAGCCAACCATGAACTCGGCACAGGCGATGATCTCACCCGGGTCGGTCAGGCCCTTGTCCAGGATCATCTGATAGATTTTCTCGGGGTCGAGGTTCTTTTCCTTGTCGATGATGGCAGCGACAATCTCTTCGCGTTTCTTCTGCTGTTCGACGGCCGAAGGCTTCGGGCCTTCCTCGGGCTTGTTCTTGGCGATGGCACCGCCGACCTTGCCCGCCACATCGACCTCGGCCGGGCGGAAGTTCACCATCGGCATTTCGTTCTTCTTCTTCAGCTTGCTGCTCTGCGAGCGATGGATGCGCGACGTGCCGCGGATGATCAGCGCCCGCGACGGCGGCCAGTAACCCATCGAGTTGAGCAGTTCGGGCGGCAACGTGGACGTGGCATCCATCGGCGGATCGACACCGCCCGCACCGCCGCCGGCGCAGAACAGGTTGGCGGAGGCGGCCCACTCGCCCCTGGCGACCACTTCGGTGATCAACTGTGTGAGGATCGGACCATAGTCCTGTCCCTGGAAGCCGAACTGCCCGCCCAGGTTGCTGCCGACGTTGCCCTGGACACCGCCGGCAAAGCCCGAGATACCGCCGGCGCAGCCGCCGTTGAACAGACCGCCCGCGGCATTCGCACCGTTGTTCCCCATGTTGTTCTGCCCGCCGCCGAACACCTGGAAGCCGCCACCGCCGATGTTGTTGCCGTTGAACACCACCGGCCCGCCGAGAGCTCCGCCGCCCAGAGAGAACGTCTGGCCCAGAACCGAAAGGCTTTGGCTCAGGGCGCTCTGGTTGACGGCATTGGGGATGCCGATGATCAGATCCTCGACAGGGAACACCCGCGTCACCTTCTCACCGATGGCGACGCTGAACGGGACGATCTCGATGAAGTCGCGACGGACGATGTAGGTGCACTGGCCGGGAAGTTGCTCGCAGATGAGCCGCAGCACCGTGGACAGGGCCACGCCGCTGAGCTTCGAGACGAACTTGATCTGCGTCCGTTCGATGTCGAACATGCCACCGGCGTCCGCGGCGATGCCCGCGGCATCCACGAGGATAGTCACGCGCCGGCTCGGATCACGGTCGGCACCCGGAGGGCTGGCCAGGGCCGCAAGGGTTTCGAGCAGGAGCGGCAGGGGCAGTTCGCCTTTGTCGATCTCGGCGATCGGGTTGTCGAGCGCGCTCTTCAGGAAATCCATCCGCCTGCGGGCACGCGGCGGCATATCGCCTTCGAAGTCGTTGGACGCGTAACGCTTGCGGGTCTCGAGCAGATCGCGCCACACCTTCGAGGGCGGGAAGTGCACGGGCGGTTCATCGGGGAACGGAATGGCCGACTTCTCGACCTGCATCATGGTGAGCAGGAAGCGATCTTCGCGGATGCGTGTCAATTCACGCATTTCACGGAGATTGGTCGCGCGCTGGCCCATCTCGTAAACAGCCTGGGCTTCGATGCTCACGGGCCGGCCTTCGTTCACCTGTTCCTGCTGCATGACCAGGGCTTCGCGGTAGGCGTCCTCGAAGCGGGCCTGCCGCATCAGGCTGGTGAAGGCGATGATGCGTTCGCGGTTGCGTTCCTGCCGGGCCTGCTCGGTTTCAACGGCCATCAGCTTGGCGCGGGCACGGGCCACACGTTCGCTTTCCTCGGCACGAGCACGAACGATGGCTTCGCCGCGCTGGCCCACGTCGGCCAGCAGCAACTCCATCTTGTTGAGCAACTGAGTCCGCAGCGCCTCGCCGATATCGGGGTTGGCCTTGATCGAATCGCGCTGGGCCAGAATCAGGTCCTTGGCCGACTTCGGATCACCACCGCGGAGCAGTTCACGCCCGCGGGACAGTGTCTCCTGCACGGTCAGGGCGACCTGCTGTTCGAGGATCGCACGGCGGGCCTGTTCGCCCCGCAGTAACTCCTTCGGATCGCCGACCGGCACGTTCGGCACATCGGCCTTCGGGGCAAGGTCCTGGACGACATCTTGAATATTGACGCGCTCCATGGCGATCTGGCCATCGGCCTGCTTGACGAACTTCATGCCGATGCGGTTGTTGGTCGCCGCCTTCAGCTTCTCCAGTGTCAAATCGCCGTTCTGGAGCTTATCGATGATCTTGTTGAGAGCCTTCACTTCGGCGTTGTCGGGATCGATCTTCGTCGCCGCCGCGGAGAGGGTCTTGGCCGTCTCGAACTGGTTGGCCCCCAGCGCCCATTCGGCCTGGGCGAGATACTCTTCCCGCGTCAGCCGACCCTGCTCGTAGGCCAGCGCCAGCGTACGGTCGGCCCGCATCGCGGCGGGGGCGTCCTTGAACGAAGACTCGCCCCACTGGCGGACGATGGTGGAGAGGAAGAAGTTCTCCGGCGCCGCGGCAGGCAACACTTCGCTGAAGCTCACTTTGCTGTCGGTGGTGCCGATCCGGCCCTCGATGGTGCCTTCGATCTTCGCGGGAACCTGGCCCTTGGCGAACTTGCCGACAACCAGCGACGGCGAATCCGCACGCAGCGGCGGCAGACGCGTCGGGTAGATTTCCAGTGCCCCTTCGGCGAACATCGCCTTCGTGGGGTACAGGACCGGCACGTTCAGGGCATCGGTCAGCTTCTCGATCAGGTTCGTGTAGAGTTTCTTGCCGTCGCGGATATCGTCGCTGAAACGGACGACGCTGCCGCCGGTGCCGTTGACCAGCCCGTGCATCGTCAGACCATTGATCGCGGTGCCGAGCGGTACGGCGAAGAACTGCACGCGGGTCTCACGAATCTTCGAGGCCAGCTGATAGCGGTCCTTCTCGGCCAGTTGCTCGTAGGCGCTTTCCGCATCGCCGAGGTAGATGATCGCCTGCTGCCGGGAAACCTTGCCGTCGAAGTCGTTCAGGGCTTTCTCGATGGCGCTCCGCAGATCGACCGCGCCCGAGGCATACTCGTTGTCGAGATCCTGCATGACGCCGGTCATGATCTCGTTGTTCTTCGGATAGTCGAGCCCCTTGGTCAGCCGGCGCGTCGCGCCGGGGGTGTTGATGACCCAGACGCTGATGCGGTCTTTGGCGGTCAACTGCTTGGAAAGTTGATCGACAATCTTGCGCGAGGCATCGAGAAACTTGCCGGCCTGACTGGCCGAAGTGTCGACCATGACGACCAGATCGCGAGGCGGGGCATCCGCGGGATTGGCAAGCGGCTTGAGAGCCGGCTTCAATTGCAGGGCGAACAGCGTTTCACCCTGCGCGGTCTCGTAAGCGACGACGGTCTGCTTCGAGAAGCGGTTGCCCAACAGGTCTTCGTTGAGCTTGACGCCGGTGGGGTTGAAGCCACCCAGTGTGGGCTTCGGGTTGGGCTCGCCGCGAAGAATCGCACTGGTCACGACGGCGGAAAGCCCGAGCACCGCGGTGGCCAGTTTCAATTTGTTGACAATCGTCATAGTCCGGACGCTCCTGAAGAGTTCCGAGAGATGCGTCTGCATGCCCGGTTATTCTAACGCGGATGAAGCGGGAAGAACAGGGAGCTTACGCGCCCCGCTCGCCTGGATAGGGAATTTACACTCCCCGCTCGCCCCATCTAAGGATGTTCACCCAACTCAACAGTGGAGCAACCGAATCGTTGGCGCGAAAGACCCGCGAAGGTGAAGTTCCGGATGTACAACCTCGCCAGCCGGCAAACTCTGCCTGACAGGCCATTTTGATTTGACTTGCACGACCCGCATATTAGGTTGGAGAGTCAGCTTTGATTTGCTCGGGACAACCGCTGTTGATTACGGAAGCCGCAAAACACGGCTTTCTTCGCCCAACAGTGCAGATCCCCCAATTTACCAGAAGAAGAGGCAGGCCAATGGCCATCCCGACGTCCCCAACCCGGCTCAGCCCGGCGGAATTGCGCCGCCGGCTGCTGTCCCCACCCACCGATAGCACGACCGTTCCGGCCATTCCCGATGAACCGGCGCCCGTTGCCCGCCGTCGCGACCCGAATCGGGTCAACACCAACAGCCAGGCCTCGATTGATCTCGACGCGCTGATGCACGAAACGTCTTCCACGGCCAATCCGCGGCTGACGCCGTTGCCCGAATCGCGGCTCGATTCGACGCTGTTCCGCAAGGAACAGGCCGCCGCGACTGTCGTGCCGGTCAACGAAGAAGTGTCCCATCTGCGGATTCAGAACGCGGAACTGTCGCGAATCATCGAAGAAATGCGGCCGCTGATCGAGGAAGCGACCGCGGTCGAGTCGGCCACGCAGGGCAAGGAAAAGCGCTTCCACGACGTGATTGCCGAGCGCGATCTGCAGCTGGAAGAGATGGAATTGAAGCTGTCGGAGGCGGAAGAACGGCTTACCGCCATGCCCGCGCCGAAACAGGCCAAGAACCGCGATGAACTTGAAGAATGGAATGACGAGCTCGAACAGGAAGCGGCCAAACTGCAGCAGATGCGCCGGACGATGGACGACGACCGCAAGCAGCTGCGGGACGACGAGGATTCGCTGGAAAGGCAGATGCGCGAAATGGAATGCTCCATGGCTCGCGAACGGGCGATGATGGCCCGCCAGGAAACCGAGCTGAAGCGCCTCAGTGCCGAGATCCAGCACGAACTCGAACTGCTGCAGCGCGGCGACGGCACCCTGCGGGAACAGCTCAGCAAGTTCCAACGCCGGCATCAGGAAGTGTTCTCCCGCACACCCGGAACCGGTCCGACGCCGGGCTCGACGTCGATGGCCGTCGCCGAGCCATTGCCCCCGACCGCGATCCCGGTTAAGAAAGACTCCGGCCTGTTCGGCCGTATCTTCCGCGGCAACAAGTAG
>JBBQII010000059.1:0-10626 GCA_038324795.1 Gemmatales bacterium | reverse complement strand
GTCGAAGCGATGCTGGACATCCTGATCGCCAGCGTCGACACGATCCTCGGCCACTGATTCGGGGGACCAGGACTGGCGTCGCTGGCTACACCTCCAGACTCGCTGGTATGGACTGGGACGGCAAGGTGAAGAAATTCGCGGCATCGCCCGCGATCTGCGCGACAACCCGTCCGTGGAAAAGGCCCGGGCTCTGCGGGATCGGCTCGACCAGTTCGACCTGCAGACGCTTCGTCACTTGATCCGCGCGTTCAGTGTCTATTTCGATCTCATCAACCTGGCCGAGCAGCATGCCCGCGTGCGAGCCCTGCGTGACCGGATCACCAGGCTCGCCCCCCGACCGCTTGCCGAAAGTAGCGAGTTGGCCCTGCGTGAACTGCAGTCGCAGGGTGTTTCCGGCGATAAGATCGACGATCTATTCCAACGCTCGCTGATCGGCCCGGTCTTCACCGCGCACCCCAGTGAAGCCCGTCGCTTGACTGTCCTCGAGAAACTGTCGGCTATTTCGCGCGAACTCGACCGCCTTGAGTATGCCGCCCTGCTGCCGGCCGAGCGTGATGCCGCGCTGGCCGTCATCGGCGAGCAGATCGAAACCTTCTGGCTGACCGACATTGTTCGCGTCGTTCGGCCCACCGTGCTCGATGAAGTCCGGCAGGGGCTGGAAGTCGTTGAAAACAGCCTGTTTGAAGTTGTGCCGCGCCTGTACCACTCGCTGGAAACGGCCTTGAAAACCGTGTTCCCCGATCAGGAATGGCAGGTGCCGTCGCTGTTACGGTTCGGCTCATGGATCGGCGGCGATCGGGACGGCAACCCGAACGTCACCCATGATGTCACCGTCGATGCGGTCCGGCTGCACCAGGAAACCGTGCTGAAGCACTACCTGAAGGAGATCGAGGCGCTGGGCCGGCGGCTCAGCCATTCAGGCCATTTCATCAAGCCCAGCGAACGGTTCCGCGATTCGCTGGAACGTGACGTCGGCTACTTTCCCGAGATCGCCTCGCAGATCGAGCGCGAGCCCTACCGGGCCAAATGCCGCTTTATCGCCGCCCGACTGGAACGCACTCTGGGATTCATCAAAGTGATGGAACCGCACTGGGCCGACGACAACTTCGCCCCGCCCGAAGAGATCTACCACGACAAAGCCGACCTGTTGGCCGACCTGGCACTGCTTGTCACAGAACTGGAGCGCAATCAGGCGTCCGCGGCCGTCGATCCGGTCAAGCGCATGATGCGGCTGGTCGACGTGTTCGGCACCCATTTGCTGAAGCTCGACATCCGCCAGCACGCCAACGTGCACATGAAGGCGATTGACGAAATTCTCGCCTGGAGCGGCGTGCAGCCACGCTATCTCAAGTTATCCGCCACGGAACGGTTCGAATGCCTGGCACATGAACTCAAGCACAACCGCCCGCTGATACCGTCGCACCTGCCGTTCTCGGCCGAGACGCGCGAAGTCATCCTCACGTTCCGCAGCATTGCAGCCATTCTTGAGCAACAATGCCCGGACGCGATCGAAACCTACATCATCAGCGGCTGCGAAAATGCCGCCAATCTTCTTGAGGTCCTGCTGCTGGCCCGCGAAGCCCGGCTGTTCCGGCCCGACGAAGGGATCAGCCGGCTCGACATTGTCCCGCTTTTCGAGACATATGATTCGCTGCGGACCGTCGTACCGATCATCCAGTGCCTTGTGCATCAACCCGTGTACCGCAAGCAGCTGCAACTCCGCGGCGACCTGCAGGAAGTGATGATCGGCTACTCGGACAGTAACAAGGAAAGCGGCTTTCTGCAGTCGGCCTGGGCACTCTACCGTGCACAGCATGCCCTTGCAGAACTCGGGGCGCGCAACGGCATCCGCGTCGCCATCTTCCACGGTCGCGGCGGCGCGGTCGGCCGCGGCGGCGGCCCCGCCAATCGCGCGATCCTCGCCCAGCCGCGCGGCAGCGTCAACGGCCGACTGCGCATTACCGAACAGGGCGAAATGATCGCCGACCGGTACGGCACCCCGGCAATCGCTGAACGCCATCTCGATCAGGTGCTCAACGCCGTCCTGCTTTCGAGCCTCGGCACCACGACAATGAAAGTCGACACCACGTGGGAATGGATGCTCGATCGCCTGTCGGAACGGGCGCGCAAGCATTACCGCGACCTGGTCTACCACACGCCGGAGTTCCTGACCTACTTTGAGCAGGCTACGCCGATCGAGGAAATCTCGCAGTTGAAGATCGCCTCGCGCCCCGCCCGGCGAACGCAGGCCCGCAGTGTCGACCAGCTTAGGGCCATCCCCTGGGTCTTCTCGTGGATGCAATCGCGGCACACCCTGCCCGGGTGGTTCGGTCTGGGCAGTGCGGTAAAGGAATTCCTCGATGAGAACCCGCAGGAACTGGCCACATTCCAGAAGATGTACCGCGAATGGCACTTCTGGCAGACCCTCGTTGATAACGCCCAGATGATCCTCAGCAAGGCCGACCTGACGATCGCCCGGTTGTACGCCGACCTCGTTGAGGACAGAAAGATCTCGGAAGCGATCTTCGGCCGAATCGAAGAGGAGTATCAACGCACCATCGAAGTAATCTGCCTGATCACCGGGCAGAAGGAACTGCTGGAACAGGCCCCGGTCCTCCGCGGTTCGATTCAACGGCGCAACCCCTTCGTTGATCCGCTGAGCTTTATCCAGATCGTGCTGCTTAAACGCCTGCGTTCCGGACAAGGCCCTGCGGACGAATTGCTGACCGGCGTGCTGGAAAGCGTCAACGGCATCGCCTCGGGGTTGAAGAATACCGGCTGATCGCACACAAATCGCGCAAGGTTCGCACAATGTTCGTGCAGCGAGTCAACACGCGGAAGAATTCCATCGGAATTCGGCAATCTTTTTCCCCGGGTCCGGAACGTCACAGTCACTCAACTGCTTACGGGCGGTGCTTCGGGTACACGAATTGCCTTCCTAAGAGGGAAATACGGTAGCGTTCGGGATCTCCCGGACGATACCATCGGTTCACCAGTCGTGGCAGGACGCTGTTCTGCCCGGCCACACCTCCAGGTGAGTCATGCTGCTGACCAGTTCTCTCCCGGGTGCCATGGCGCAGATTTCATCATCGAAAGTCGTTTCCGACTCCTCGCTGTTCTCGGGCTACCGGCTGCACCCCGCCGCGTGGGATGAACTGTTCCGCAGCGCCAACGACCCGCACGAACACTGCAGGCTGCTTGTTGACCGGTTGAATCAGTTGGTGGGCAGCGATTTCCAGATCCGCCGGGTGTCGGCCGACCTGGCCTTCGTCAATCAGGGGATCACGTTCTCTGTCTACTCCGACCGCCGGGGGGTCGAGAAGATCTTCCCCTTCGACCTGATTCCGCGCCCCGTCGCCAACAGCGAATGGCGCATCCTCGAGGCCGGTCTGGTCCAGCGCATCCAGGCGCTGAATATGTTCCTCGATGACATCTATCACGACCGCAAGATCCTCAAGGACAAGGTCATCCCTGAAGATCTCGTCCTGAACTCCAAGGGCTATCGGCCCGAGATGGAAGGGTTCACCCCGCCGGGCAAGCAGTACGTCCACGTCTGCGGGACCGACCTGATCCGCAACGAGCGCGGGCAGTTCCTCGTTCTCGAAGACAACGCCCGGACTCCGTCGGGCGTCAGCTACGTACTCGAGAATCGCGTGGTGATGAAGAAGGTGTTCCCCTCGCTGTTCCACGCCTGCCGCGTGCGCCGCGTCGAAGACTACCCGCAACGCCTGCGTGAAGCCCTGCGTTCGGTCGCGCCCGACGACTGCGGCGATCAGCCGTGCATGGTGCTGTTGAGCCCGGGGCCCTACAACTCGGCCTACTTTGAACACAGCTTTCTGGCCCGGCACATGGGGATCGAACTGGTCCTCGGGCCCGATCTCTTCGTCCATGACGACCAGGTATTCCTGAAGACGACACAGGGGCCGAAGAAGGTCGATGTAATCTACCGCCGCCTCGACGATGACTTCCTTGACCCCGAAGTCTTCCGCGCCGACAGCGTGCTGGGCGTCAAGGGCCTGATGCGTGCTTACCGGGCCGGCAACGTGACGCTGGCAAACGCCGTCGGCACCGGCGTGGCCGACGACAAGGCAGTCTACCCGTTCGTTGAAGACATGATCCGCTACTACCTCAGCGAAGAACCGCTCTTGAGCAACGTGCCCACGTACATCTGTGCCCGCGAAGATGACCTGGCCTACACACTCGACCACCTGGACAAACTGGTGGTCAAGCCGGTCAACGAGTCGGGCGGCTATGGCATGCTGATGGGCCCGGCCTCCAGCGAGGCCCAGCGATCCGAGTTCCGCGAAAAGCTGAAAGGCAACCCCCGCAACTACATCGCCCAGCCGGTCGTGACTCTGTCCACGTCGCCGACATGGACCGAAGACGGCTTCGCACCCCGGCACCTCGACCTGCGCCCGTACATTGTCAGCGGGCGAACGTCCTGGGTACTGCCCGGCGGCCTGAGCCGTACCGCGCTGGTGAAGGGTTCGTTGATCGTCAACTCGAGCCAGGGCGGCGGTAGCAAGGACACATGGGTGATGGAAAATGGCCGATAGAGAGCGATCAGCGATCAGCTATCAGCAAAACATGGCCGAGTCGCTGACTTGCAGCATGCAACAGTCTAAAGTTAACTGCTAGTCGGCAATTTGAGACCCCTGACCCCTGACCCCTGACCCACTGAGGAACCCCGATGATCTCCCGCGTGGCGGAGCATTGTTTCTGGTTGAGCAGGTATCTCGAACGATCCGAGAACACGGCCCGCTTGCTCGACGTCAACCAGACGCTGCTGCTCGACTACGAAGTGCCGATCGAACATCAGTGGAAGCCGCTGCTGATCATCAGCGGCGCTCACGATGCGAAGGTCGGATCTGACTCGGAGGCAGTCCAGAATTACTTGTGCTGGGAACAGGACAATACGTCGAGCATTTCATCGTCGCTGTACGCCGCACGGGAGAACGCGCGGATCATCCGCGAAGTGATTTCCGCGGAAATGTGGGAGCGCTTGAACTACTACCATCTCTGGTTCAACAGCGACAGTGCCAAGTCACTTTACTCGAACGGCCGCAGTGAGTTCTACAATCAGGTCAAGCGCATCAACCCGCTGATCAACGGCATCGGCGAAGGGACCATGCTTCACGGCGAAGCGTGGGAGTTCTACCAGCTGGGCAAATACCTTGAACGTGCCTGCCAGACCGCGCGTATCCTGGATGTGAAGTACCACTTCCTGCTGAACAACGTCGAGCAGGTCGGCACACCGATCGACAACGCCCAGTGGGTCGCCATTCTGATGAGCACGTCGGCCTATGAGCCGTACCACAAGTCACGCGTGGTGGCGGAGGCCGGGGTCTCAGTGGCCGACTTCCTGATCTATGATCCGCTGTTCCCGCGGTCGATCCTGCGCTGCCTGCGTGAGTGCCAGTTCGCGGCCCACGCGATCTCGCGCCGGCCGTTTAGCGACTGCGGCGACGATGTCGAATACGCCTTGCGCGACCTGATCGTCTGGCTGGAACGCCGCTCGATCGACGACCTCGTGCGCGGCGGACTGCACGAAGCCCTGACACGCGTGGTTAACGAGATCCACCGGATCGGCGAGGCGATCCACCGAGTCTACTTCGACGTATCGACCCAGGTGGTCCAATCACCGTCTGTGCCGGTTGTATTGCCTGATCCGGTGAAGAAAGCCGCGCAGTCGATGGTCCAGAGCTGATTGCGGCTCACCCATTTGAGAGAATAACTCCCCCGCGATGGAACGCAACCCGGCACCCCGTTGGGGACCGGCAAAACACTATGTTCGATTTGCGTCCCCACATTTGAGACCGTTCATGGCCATTCGCGTTGCTCTGAACCATCGAACTGTTTACCAGTACGACCGGCCGATCACCCTGATGCCGCAGGTAGTCCGCCTGCGACCGGCCCCGCATTGCAGAACGCCGATCGTCAGCTACTCGCTGAAGGTCAATCCGGTGGGGCATTTCCTCAACTGGCAGCAGGACCCTTACAGCAACTATCTCGCACGGCTGGTCTTCCCAAAGCTGGTGAAGGAATTCTCCGTCGAGGTTGATCTCATCGCGGAGATGACGACGATCAACCCGTTTGACTTCTTCGTCGAATCGAGTGCCGAGACAGCCCCGTTTACCTACGATCCGCTGCTGCTGAAGGAATTGCAGCCATACCTCGAGACAACGCCGGCCGGGCCCAAGCTCGAAGAACTGCTGAAAGAATTCCGGCACGAGAAGATGCCGACCAACGACTTCCTGGTCGAAATCAACCAGCGATTACAGAAGCTCATCAAGTACACCGTGCGGATGGAATCAGGTATACAGACGTGCGAGGAAACGTTGACGGAGCTCAGCGGTTCCTGCCGCGACTCGGCCTGGTTGCTGGTGCAGGTGCTGCGCCATCTGGGCTTGGCGTCCCGGTTCGCGTCCGGCTACTCGATTCAATTGGCGCCTGACATCAAGTCGCTCGATGGACCTTCAGGAACTGAGCGCGACGTCACCGACCTGCATGCGTGGGCCGAAGTATACATCCCCGGTGCCGGCTGGATCGGCCTCGACCCGACCAGCGGCCTCTTGACCGGCGAAGGGCATATCCCGCTGGCATGTGCCGCGGACCCCACCAATGCCGCGCCGATCTCCGGGTCACTCGACGAGTGCGAGACCAAGTTCCAGTTCAGCATGAGCATCACGCGTGTTCACGAGGATCCGCGCGTCACCAAACCGTACACCGACGATCAATGGGAAGAGATCGAAGAATTGGGTCGACGGGTCGATGCGCGCCTGAACGACGGCGACGTGCGCCTGACCATGGGCGGCGAGCCGACCTTCGTTTCGATCGACGATCGGGACGGCGACGAATGGAACACAGCCGCCCTCGGGCCGCTGAAGCGTGAACGGGCCGGTGAACTGTTCCGACGCATGCGCGATCGCTTCGCCCCGGGTGCCCTGATGCATTTCGGCCAGGGGAAGTGGTATCCCGGCGAGTCGCTGCCACGCTGGGCACTCGGCTGCTACTGGCGCAAGGACGGCCAGCCGATCTGGAACAACACCGCGCTGATCGCCGAGGACAACCACCAGTACGGTTGCTCGGAAGACGATGCCCAACGATTCATTTCCGTGTTGGCCGGCAAGCTGGAGATCGATCCTACCTTCTGCATTCCCGGCTACGAGGATGTCTGGCATTACCTGATGCGCGAGCGTCAGCTGCCGGTCAACGTCGACCCGCTCAAGAGCAGGCTCGACAACCCCGAGGAACGGGCGCGCCTGGCGCAGATCTTCGAAAAGGGCCTCGGCAAGACCGTCGGCTTCGCGCTGCCGCTGCGGCGTGTTGATTCCACCTGGGAGTCGGGCCGCTGGCAGCTTCGCCGCGAACGGATGTACCTGCTGCCCGGCGATTCTCCCATGGGCTTCCGGTTGCCGCTCGACTCGCTGCCGTGGGAACCGCCGGCCGAGAAGGTCAACTACATTGAACCCGATCCGTCGATCCCCCATCGGGCACCGCTGCCATCGCTCAACGGCCGGTATCAGCAGGTGGGCGGACTACCGGCAGGCACTGCCCCCATCGGGACCGCTTCCAACGGCCGCGCGGGTGAAAAGGGTGGAAAAGACCCCGTCGTGCGTACCACGTTGTGCGTGGAACCTCGCGACGGCCGACTGTTCGTCTTCATGCCGCCGCAGGAAGAACTGGAGGACTACCTCGATCTGATCGCCGCGATCGAAGCGACCGCCAGCTACCTCGGCATGCCGATCCAGGTGGAAGGCTACGAACCGCCGCGCGATTCACGGCTGAAGCACTTCAAGATCACGCCTGACCCGGGCGTCATCGAAGTCAACGTCCAGCCGGCCGCCAACTGGGATGACCTCGTCACCCAGACGACCACGCTGTACGACGAAGCCCACCAGTCACGTCTGACGACCGAAAAGTTCCTGATCGACGGCCGACATACCGGCACCGGCGGCGGCAACCATATTGTCGTCGGCGGGGCCACTACGCTCGACAGCCCGTTCCTGCGCCGGCCCGACCTGCTGCGCAGTCTGATCGGCTACTGGCACAACCATCCGTCGCTGTCGTACCTGTTCTCCGGCCTGTTCGTCGGGCCTACCAGCCAGGCTCCGCGTATCGACGAAGCGCGCAACGACAGCCTGTACGAAATGGAGATCGCCTTTCGCCAGATCCCCGAACGTGGCCAGTGCCCGCCGTGGATCGTCGACCGGATCTTCCGCCATCTGCTCGTTGATTCGACCGGCAACACGCACCGCGCCGAGTTCTGCATCGACAAGCTCTATTCACCCGATTCGTCCAGCGGCCGACTGGGGTTGGTCGAAATGCGTGCCTTCGAAATGCCCCCTCATGCCCGCATGAGCCTTACGCAGCAATTGCTGCTGCGTTCGCTCATCGCCCGCTTCTGGGACTACCCGTACCAGCAGAAACTCGTCCGCTGGGGCACCGATCTGCACGACCGCTACATGCTGCCGCACTTCATCCACGAAGATTTCAAGGACGTGATGGCCGACCTGCGGCAGGACGGCTACCCGATGCGCAGCGAGTGGTTCCGCCCGCACTTCGAATTCCGGCTGCCTTATGTTGGCCACTTCGCCCAGCGCGGCATCAACGTCGAACTGCGGCACGCGATCGAACCGTGGCACGTCCTCGGTGAACAGGGGGCCGCCAACGGCGCCGTCCGCTACGTCTATTGGTCTGTTGAACGGCTGCAAGTGAAGGCGACTGGCCTTGTGAACCCCCGGCATGTCATCGTGTGCAACGGCCGCAAGGTGCCGCTGCATCCGACCGGCACGAACGGGGAGTTCGTGGCCGGAGTGCGGTATCGCGCCTGGCAGCCGCCTGAATGTCTGCATCCGACCATTCCAGTCCATGCTCCCCTGGTGTTCGATCTGATCGATGCCTGGCAGGAGCGTTCGCTGGGCGGTTGCACTTACCACGTCAGCCACCCGGGCGGCCGGTCGGACACGCGGTTCCCCATCAACGCCAACGAGGCCGAAAGTCGGCGGATGGCACGCTTCTTCGTGATGGGCCACTCGCCCGGCCGGGTTTCCCGCCCCGCCGAAGAGATATCCCCCGAGGCACCCCTGACACTTGATCTGCGCAGGCCGGTCGATGAACCGCCGTCCCCGCCGCGCCGACCGCCGTTGAACGAACCGGCCAACGGCCGGCTCAACGGCATCTGGCAAGTGGAACGCCCCCGCGAAACCAGCGTGAGGTAGAATAGCAGTAGGCTAGCCGCGACGCGGAGGCTTTGCGCAGCGGAGCGAGTGCTCCGCGATCGGACAGTCTCTTTCGGAAAACGCGCTCCGCTGCGCAACGCCTCCGTGTCGCGGCTAACGTGTCACTGAAATGAAGACGAGAAACCGACCACCAACTGCATGATCAACTCTCCTCTCCCGTCGAGCGCATATGCCCCTGCCGAGGGCTTTCGGCTGGGGCTGGAGTACGCGCGGCTACCCCAGTTCCGCGATGAGATGATCGACGAGGCGGGCAACCATCGCCCGCACTGGCACCCATTCGCCCATGCCCTTCGCTATCTCGGCATCCACGAATTGACCCGCCGCTGGGAAGAAGCGCGGCAGATCATCCGCGAGAACGGCGTCACCTACAACGTCTACGGCGACCCGCGGGCGCTCGACCGCCCCTGGCAACTCGATCCGGTTCCGCTGCTGATCTCCGGCGAGGAAGCCAGCACGCTGGAAGCGGGTCTGTCCCAACGTGCCCGCCTGCTCGATGCGGTGCTGTGCGACCTTTACGGCCCGCAGCGTCTGCTGCGCGACGGCATCATCCCGACCGAACTGGTCTACAGCCAGCCCGGCTTCTTGCGGCCCTGCCACGGTATCCAGGTGCCAGGCAACCGCTACCTGTATCTGTACGCCACGGACATCGGCCGCGGGCCGGACGGGGCGTTCCGAATCATCAGCGATCGCACGCAGGCCCCCTCCGGTGCCGGTTACGCGCTCGAGAATCGTATCGTTCTGTCGCGCATGCTGCCGGAGATCTTCCGCGATTGCCGGGTGCAGCGTCTGGCGATCTTCTTCCGGACGCTGCGCGACACCCTGCGCTCGATCGCTCCGCGCAACCGCGACAACCCCCGCATCGTGCTGCTGACGCCAGGACCGTACAACGAAACCTACTTTGAACATGCCTACCTTGCACGCTACCTGGGCCTGACGCTTGTCGAAGGCGGCGACCTGACGGTGCGCGACAGCCGCGTCTATCTCAAACTGCTGGGCGGGTTGCAGCAGGTCGATGTCATCCTGCGCCGGCTCGACGACGACTACTGCGACCCGCTCGAGCTTCGCGGCGACTCGTTCCTCGGCGTGCCCGGCCTGGTTCAGGCGGTGCGTGCGGGGAACGTGGCTGTCGCCAACGCCCTGGGCAGCGGCCTCGTCGAAACCGCCGCCCTGCTGCCCTATCTGTCGGCCGTGTGCCGATACCTGTTCGGCGAAGATCTGCAGTTGCAGTCCGCCCCGTCGTGGTGGTGCGGCGACCCGGCCGGGCTGTCGCACGTGCTGGCCAACCTGTCCCGGATGGTCGTGAAGTCCACGTTCCCGGCAGCCCGGCGCTCGGTGGCGTTCGCCGCGGAACTGTCCAAGGACGACCAGCACGAGTTGGCCGCCC
>JBBQII010000058.1:0-10877 GCA_038324795.1 Gemmatales bacterium | reverse complement strand
TGCTCGTGATCCATCGCATCGAACAGCGATTCGATCATCAGGTAGCCGAACCCCAGCCCCAGGAACGGCCGAACCTGCTCAGCGGGAAGGGCCAGCAATGCTTCGATCTCAGGCGTGCCGAAACTGGCTTTCGCGTCGGGTTCGCCGGTGTCGATCGCTTCCCGCAGGGCCTGTTTCAGGTTAGCGAGCGTCGCCTGCCGGTCGGCCGCGGCTTCGAAACGAATCGCACCGGCGTTGAGGACGCGGTACGGCCAATCGTCCGGCTGGAACAGCGGTGGCGCGCTCGGGATGGCGAACACCTGGCCGGCGCTCGGCATTTCGTGGTCGTAGCACGAATCAACCTTGGGCGGCTCCTTCGCGCCGAAGATCAGCGCGGGATGCCACAGGCAGATCATGCCGTTGAGCCAAGCGGCCATTTCATCCTCATTCAGGGAAATCTGATGATGAGTCGGCAGCCGATACGGCGACAGCAGATACAGTTGACGTTCGCTCATGGCGGGAGGGACCAGCGGGTGGCTCGAACCGGGCTTTTGAATATAGTACGGAAGGGCGATTCGGTCACCATCAAGAGGATGCTTCCTTGCGGCAGAAAATCAAGGACCCACCGAAGCGGCCGAAGTTGAGCCCCCCTATCGCGTTCGTTGATGAGGCACTCGCGCGGGCCGAGTTCAGTCAGGCAGTCAAGCTCATTGACATCCTTGTCGGCCACCAATCGACTCCTGAGTACCATGCCCGGCGGCGAAGCGTCTACCTCCAGGCGATCGACCACGCGATCCGCATCGGATCTCTATCGGGTGCCACAGTATTGCTGACGACGGCGGAAAAACTCGACTACACCGAAACAGATTGGCGCGAAGGCCTTGTCATCGCCTGGATGAGGCTCGACGATTTCGAGCGGGCGAAGCGAATTGCCGCCAGCATCCCCGATTCGAAGATACTGGAAAAGGCAATCCTGTTTCAGGCCGATAATGCCATGGTGGACCGTCAGCGGGGTCGCGATCGCATGCCGTTCGAGCATCGCGCCGCATTCGATGCGATTCGCACGGCGTTTGCCAATTACGAACGAAACAACGATGAAGAAGCTCGCACGGCACTGCAGGCGGTGGGCTTGCAGTCGCCGTTCCTCGAATGGAAACTGCTGCTGCGCGGCCTGATCGCCTGGTCGGCCAAGGACGATGCCCGGGCGATCGAGAACTGGTCGCGCCTCGACCGGCAACGAGTGCCGGCCCGGTTGATCGCCAGCGTTCGGGCGAAGATCGATCCGGTGTTCGCCGCCGGCATCAACCGGATACGCACCGAGTTGCCGGGGCACGGTTCGTCGCGAGACACGAACCCGTTGATTGCCGCGCTGCAGCAGGTGCAGATGTCGATCTCGCATTCGGAGGGGCTCGAACTCGCCTTCCGCAAAGTCGAATCGATCATCGGCCTTATGAAGTCGGCCTACCCGGAGATCGCTTCGCGATTGGCCGACCTTTTCTACTGGCAGATCATCCATCACGATGAGCCGCCGCCGACGGACCGTTACACGAAGGTGTTCGGCACCCGGCCGGACGATAAGAGCCTTCTCCGGATGGTAGCGCAATATGGCGATCGGATCGGCATGGGCCCTCTCGCTTCGATGGCGTGGCAGGGTTATGAGTTCGAAATGTCGCTGGAACCCTTGCGATTCACGGGCGAAAGCGGCAGTTTGGCCCGCGCGATGGTACTGTATGCCGCCGCGCAAAGCATCATCTCCTCCGATTACGACGCCATCCCCGAGGCAGAACTGAACGCGGCCGTTCGTGGGATCCAGCGGGCGATGCCGAACTGCCATGTCGACATCACCGATGCCCACCCCCTTGTGCGAAAGGCGATCGAACTGGCACCTGACTGGGAAGTACCGGTCGCTGCCCTTGCCAGCCGTTTGATCGAAGAAGGTCTGTTTGCCGAGTCAGCCGAGGTGTCGACTCGATTCCTGCTTCTTCAGCCGAACAACATCGGCGCGTTGACGACACTGTCCACCGCCCAAATGATGATTGGTCAACTCGATGAATCGATCGCAACCGCGCGCCGGGCGATTGCGATCGACCCGCTCGACCGCGACCTGCGGGAATCGCTGGGCACGGCCTGTCTGGTGAAGGCCCGCGAGTTGGCACTCAAGTCGAAATTCGGGGAAGCGGACGAATGCCTTCGCGAAGTAATTGCTCATTCCCCGGAACTGCGGGCATGTGCCGCCGCGATCGGTGCGATCATCGCGATCAAGCAGAAAAACCAGGCCGATCTCGAACGCTGGACCGGGGTCATTCCTAACGAATCGAAGCCGCTGCTGAGTACGTACATCTTTGCCGTCGAAGCGATTCGCCTCAAGGCAGGCAAGCCCGTCGTCGACTCGGCAAATCAGCGATTCAACGAGCAACTGACCAAGCCGGCGACCATCGACGATGTCATCCCGTTTTTGCAGGCATTCAACTCCTGCCGAAACGTCAAGCCCGTTTATCGCGGTGCGCCGGCCCACGAAAAGGCGATCATCGCCTGGTTGGCCCGCTGGGCCGCGGAGAACATCAATCCGAAAGAGCCGCTGATTGAACTTGGCTTCTCGCTGTTGGAGATAAAGAACGCCAAACTGCTCGATATCGTCGCCAAAACCGGCCGTGCGAAGTACCGATCGGAAAATCTCTTCCAGTACCTCGCGGGTGAGGCGGCCATCATGTTGAAGCCCCAGACCTTCAACATCAGGACCGTCAGCCGCTTGTTCCTCCAGGTGTTGATGCGAATCGAAGACGCCACCGATGATCGTTCACACAAAATGTGCGACGCGATCGAGCGCCATCGCGGCATGCACCCCGACCTGGACGACGAGATGACGCCATATAACCCGTTCGACTTCTTCGGCTTTGCTTAGGTGCAACACGATGACTGATCCGTACAAAACCCTCGGGATTTCCCTCGACGCCGACGACGACACCATCCGCCGGCGCTACCTGGAACTCGTGCGCGAGTTTTCGCCGGAGCACCATCCGCAGCGATTCGCGGCAATCCGCAACGCCTACGAAGCGGTGCGGGACAAACAGCGCCGCGTGCGCTCGCGGCTGTTCGAAGTCGGCAAGAACGAGTCGATCGAGCAGATTATCGTCGACCTGGAAGCCCTCACGCCCCGACCCCGGTTGGGCCTTTTCACCCTACTTGAGAACGCCAAGCCAAGCAAATGACACCTGAACAGATCGAGCGCACGCTGGCCGACTTCCGCGACTGGCTGACAACGGCCCCCGACCCCGCCGATGAACCGCCGGCGGATTCGCCGGTTGATCTCGCCACACTGGTAGGCCAGTTCACCGCTCTGCGCCAGGACGTCAACCTGCAGACAAAGGCCACGCGCACCACGCTGGAGCAGAACGCCACGCTGATTGCCCGGCTTGAAGAAGCGGTCGATGCCCTGCAGGCCCCCGAGGAGGATGAAGCACCCGCGGCTACGCTGCCGCCGATGCTCAAAACCCTGATCGACGTCTACGACACGCTCGCGCTCGCCCATCGGCAGATCGAGAAACAGCAGGCCGCGTTCCACGGACAGATCCATTCGTTGCTGGAATCGATCGTGGTCGAGATGCCGCCGGCCGTCATTCCCGAATCGGGCGAGAAGCCGACCTTCTGGCAGAAGTTCTTCGGCAACGAGCCGCCACAGGTTGAGAAGAGCCCGCTGATCGACTGGCACCGCGTTACGACAAAGAAATTGCAGGACCGACAGGCGGTCGTTCGCGAAATGACCGAGTATCTGCGCGATGCGCTCGCCGGTATTCTGACCGGCTACGCCATGGGCATGCACCGCATCGACCGCATGCTGACTTCGCAGGGGTTGGAAATCATCAGGTGCACCGGCCGGCGCTTCGACCCCGAGGAGATGGAGGTCGCCGAAGCGGTCAATGTTCCCGGCAAGCAGTTGGGCGAAGTGCTCGATGAAGTCCGCCGCGGTTATACGAAGGATGGTATTGTGGTCCGCTTCGCGCAGGTGCGCGTGGCCCGCTGACTTCGAGGTGAGGGACATCTGATGGCTGATACGATTGTCGGGATCGACCTGGGCACAACCAACAGCGAAGTCGCCATCATCCGCGACGGGCAGCCGTTCGTCATCCCCGGCGACGACGGCGACCCGATCCTTCCTTCGTTCGTCGGCCTGGGTGACGACGGCAAACTGCTCGTCGGCAAGCCGGCCCGCAACCAGTACGCCCTCGCCCCCGATCGCACCATCAAGTCGATCAAACGGCAGATGGGCAACGACATGAAGGTCCCGCTGGGCGATCAGCAGTACCGTCCGCAGGAAATCTCCGCCATGATCCTGCGCGCCCTGCGCGATCGGGCGAGCAGGTTCCTGGGATCCGAAGTCACCCGCGCGGTCATCACGGTGCCGGCCTACTTCAACGATGCCCAACGCCAGGCCACCATCGAAGCGGGGGAACTGGCCGGCCTCGAAGTGAAACGCATCCTGAACGAGCCGACTGCCGCCGCCTTGACCTACGATCCGCAGCAGACCGACGGCATGCGTGTCCTGGTCTATGACTTGGGCGGCGGCACGTTCGATGTCTCGATCGTTCATACCGAAGGCGGCGTCGTCGAAGTACTCGCCAGCCACGGCGATACGAAACTCGGCGGCGACGACTTCGACGATCTGCTGCTCGATCATCTCTGCAACCAGTTCCAGACCGAACACGCCATCGACCTGCGCGCGGACCGCACCGCGAAGGCCCGAGTGCTGCGCGCGGCCGAGGCCGCCAAGCGGCAACTCAGCGACCATTCCTTTACTCGCATCGAAGAAGAGTTCATTGCCGAGAAAGCCGGCGTGGCGCTGCACCTGTCGATGGAAGTCACCCGGCTCGAATTTGAACGCCTGATCCAGCCGCAACTCGATCGCACCATGGAATGCGTTCAGCGTGCGCTCGAAGACGCGCACCTCACGGCTGTGCAGATCGACCGGATCGTGCTGGTCGGCGGCAGCACGCGCACACCGATCGTTGGAGAATTGCTGGAAGCCCGCCTCGGCCGACCGGCCCACCGCGAGATTAATCCCGACCTGTGCGTCGCGATGGGTGCAGCGGTGCAGGGGGCAATCATCAACGGAGCGCAAGTCGGGGCCGTGCTGGTGGACATCACGCCGCATTCGCTCGGCATCAAGTGCCTCGACTCGGACGACATGTTCGGCTTCAGCGGCCCCAGTTTCCGCTTCGCGCCGATCATCCGCCGCGGTACCGCCCTGCCCGCCTCCTGCAGCGAATCATTCCGGACGGTCAGCGACAACCAGGACAAAGTCGAAATCGACATTTACCAGGGTGAACACGAAGACCCGCGCCGCAACCACCCGGTCGGCATGTTCCTGATCGAAGGCCTGGCCAAGCTGCCGGCCGGCAACCAGATTGTCGTGCAGCTCGATCTGACGCTCGATGGCGTGCTCAAGGTGGCCGCCCGCGAGAAGGCGACCGGGCTGGTGAAACAGGTGACGATCGAAAACGCCCTGGCCCGCTTCGAGCGCGATGAACGCCGCTCCGCCGCGGATCGGCTCGATGAACTCTGGAAACAGAGCTTCGATGAGGAAGACTTCGAAGACGATGAGTTCGCCGACGATGAATCGCCCGACCCGGCCACGTTCCTTGAACCCTCCGGCGCAGGCGGCGCGGGCGGCATGCCTTCACTTGAGGCCGGCCCGCGCGAGGGCCAGCGCGAAACCGTGCAGGCGCGGGCCCTGATCGAGAAGGCCGAGCGCCTGCGCGAAAAGGCCTCGGCCGACGACCAGAAGGAACTCGACCGGTTGATCAAGAACATCCATGTCGCCCTGCAGGACCGCAACTGGAGTACGCTCGACACCGCCATGAATGCCCTGGCGGACGTACTCTTTTACCTGGAAGATGCCTGAAATGACCATTACCGTACGTTGCTCCGCCTGCCGGGCCGACAACAGCGAAGGCACCGCCTGCCGACGCTGCAAGGCAGACCTGTCGCTGTTGTGGGGGCTGGAACGACAACGGGCTCAGTTGATCTTCCGTGCGGATCACGCCCGCGCAGCCGGTGACTGGGAGGCGTTCGGGAAACAACTCCGTGCAGCAGCAGCGATCCGCGACGGGGCGGACACGGCCCGCCTGCTGGCACTTTCCCACTTGAAGTCCGGCCGATTCGCCGATGCCCTGAATGCCTACCGGCAGGCAGCCAACCATGGCTGAAACAATCCTGATCGTCGACGACGAGGAACCGATACGCCGCACCTTTGCTGACTGGCTGCGGCAAGGGAAGCTCGGCGTCGAAGTCCACGCCGTCGCCGATGCCGAAGCCGCCCTGAACTTCGCGAATGAGAATACGATCGACCTGGCAATTCTCGACTGGAACCTGGGCACCGGCTCCGATGGCCTGCAACTGCTCGAAGACCTTTCCGAGTTTCATCCCGATGTGGTCGCCATCCTGGTCACCGGTTTCGCCCATCAGGCAACGCCACTCGACGCCCTGCGGATGGGCGTTCGCGACTACCTCGACAAGAACCAGGACCTGAACCGCGAGACGTTCCTGGCCTCCGTGCGCCGGCAACTGGAACGGATCATCCCCGCCAAGCGACAGCGGCAGTTCAACAGCAGCCTGCTCGCGTTTCGCGAGGCGGTCGAGAAGGTACTGCCACTCGTGCAATCGTCGTCCGCGATGACCGACCGGGTGCCATTACCGGAGACGATTCAACGGCTGCTGCAGTTCCTGTTGCGGACCACGCATGCGGGCGACGGCGTGCTGCTGGCCCGCTATCAGCCGGCCGAGGGCGAACCGCAGTTCCGCGCCTATGGCAGCGACGGCAATCAACTCGACCCGCTGACGGTACCGTTCGAGCGGTCGATGGCCGCATCGGTTGCATCGATGCAGGATGCCGTGATGCTGAATCTGGGTGAACTGTCCACAGCAGCAGCCATCGACCTGTTGCCTTTCGAGCGTGGCCGCCGACACCTTCTGGCGATTGCCATCCCCGTGACGGCCGGGGCGCTGGTGGTACTCGAACTGTTCGACCGGGCCGACGGCCAACCGTTCGACGATTCCGACAAGCGTTTACTGGCGGCCGCATCGGAGCTTGGCTCGGAACTGTTGCGGCAGGCGTTGTCCGAGCGACAGACCCGGCAGACGCTGTTCAGCGCGGTGGAAGCCGCTTTACAGGCCAGTTCGCTGCTGACGTCACCTTCCGACGCGCCACCGCCCCCCGCGGTGCTGGATCGATTGAAGGAAGGCCTGACCGCGCAAGGGCCGCAACCGGTCGATGCTGAATCGACCCTGCGGTTGGCCGAGGCAATCCGCGTGCTGGCGATGAAGCATGGCCCCGCGGCCGTACAGCATTGTGCCGTGATGATCGAGCACTTGCAGAAAACGCTGGATGACATCCTGGCCGGGTGACCAACCCGCGGCATTCCTTCCATGAACGACACCCCCACCCCCTTCGATGACCTGGCCGCGCTGCTGACGCCGCAGCGCCTGCTGGGTGACGCGCGGGCTACGGGGGCGGGCGTGAAGATCGCCGTCATCGACAGCGGCATCGACCGCGACCTGCTGGCAACGCGTTTCCCCGGCATGCAGCCGATCGAAGGGGCCGTCTTTCGGGCTGATTCTTCCGTGCCCGGCGAGTACACCGGCCGACCGTCGTCGCCGCACGGCAGTACCGTGGCGGACATCATCCTGAAGTTGGCCCCGCGCGCGACACTGTTTTCGAGCGACGTGTTCGGCTCTGTCGGATCAGCTGATGTGGATACGTTGATCCGCGCGATTCAGCACGCGATCGACGTCTGGAACTGCAAGATCATCAACTTGTCGCTGGGCGTGCCCGAATCGCGCATGCAGCCGATGCAGAAGCGCCTGCAACTGCAGAAGACGATCGAGGAAGCGTACTACAAGGATGTGCTGGTGGTGGCCGCCGCGCACAACGAACACCCGCTGACGCGCAGCTTCCCGGCCGCGTTCGCGCCGCCGCTGTTGTCGGTGGATAAGGGCCTGTTCGCCGGCCCGCTGGAATTCGCATACCGCCTGCGTGAAACCGTCGAGTTTGCCGCCCACGGCAAAGGCTACCTGGGCCCCTTCAGCCAGGAGCCCGCCACCAGTTGGGCCACCCCCCACCTCACCGGCATCGCCGCGAAGGTGCTGTCGCTGAAACCCGATCTGAAGCCGTTTGAAGTGAAGACGATTCTGTACTGGATGTCCCGCAGCGGCACTCACGTTTAGCGGCGAGCCCAACGGGCTCGCCGGAGATGCGATTCGCTGAACAAGTGAACTTGCAACGACCCGCATCGACTCACAGCGGCAGCGGCCCCGTGCTATCCCCGAAGCTGCGCGTGGGGCAACCGGCTATCTCGAACATCTTCAGGTACAGGTTCATCAGCGGGGTTTCTTTCGCGGCGCGGATGTGCTGGCCGGTCTTGATCTTACCGCCCGCACCGCCACAGAGGAGGATCGGCAGGTTGTCGTGGTTGTGGCGGTTGCCGTCCGAATTGCCGCTGCCGTACACGAGCATCGTCTGGTCGAGCAACGTCTTGTCGCCTTCGGTAACCGACTTCAGCTTGCCCAGGATGTAGGCCACCTGTTCGATATGGCAGCGGTTGATCGCGCAGATCTTCAACAGCTTCTTCTTGTCGTTGCCGTGGTGCGACAGGTCGTGGTGGCCTTCGCGCACTGCTTCGTTCTTGTCGTCGATCGATGCCGACAAGAACGGGTAAGCGCGGTTGCTGCCATCGTTGGCGAACGGGAAGGTGACCACTCGCGTCAGGTCGGCCTGAAATGCGAGGATCATGATGTCCGCCATCAGGCGGACATGGTCGATAAACTCGCGCGGCGGCAAATCCGGCACGCGCATTACGGGAACCGGGCCGCGGGCAGCCTTGGTGTCGGCGGCCTTCTCGATGCGGATTTCCAGTTCGCGGATCGACGTCAGGTACTCGTCCAGTTTGCGCTGGTCGCCGGCACCGAGTTGATTGTTCAGCGCCTTGGCATCTTCGCGGACGAAGTCGAGAACGCTGCGATTATATTGGTCACGCTTGGCGCGCTGGGCATCCTGCTCGACCGACTTGCCGTTGCCGAACAGGCGTTCGAGCACGAACTTGGGGTTCACTTCCTTCGGGTTCGGCGTCGATTCGCCCCGCCAGGAGAAGTTCGACTGGTAGGCACACGAGTAACCCGAGTCGCAGTTGCCGGCTGAGCGGCCCGGTTCGATGCCGATCTCGAGCGAGGCAAACCTTGTATGCTCGCCCATCTTCGCCGCGATCCACTGGTCAGCCGACTGACCGACACGGATGTCCGCCCCGTTGGTCTTGCGCGGCTGGCGACCGGTCAGAAACGCGGCCTGTGCCCGCGCGTGGTCGCCCGGGCCATCGCCGTTGGGGCGTGCCTTGTCGAGCGTCAGCCCGGTCAGCACGTTCATGTAGCGCTTGTACGGTTCCAGCGGCTCGAGTATCCACGGCAGCGCGAAGGTGTTGCCTGATTCGGCGGGCGTCCAGTCCTGCATGCTCACGCCGTTGGGCACGTAGAGAAACGCCGAGCGGATCGGCTTCTCCGCCGTCACGGAAGTGGCGACGGGCGCGGCCATCGCTTCGAGCCACGGCAGCGCGACGGCGGTGCCCAGGCCTTGTAGCATTGTGCGGCGGGTAATCGAATTGTTCCACATCGGCGGAATCCTGTTTCTGGTTGCGGGCAGGGGCGTTACGGTGCGGGAGCAAGGCCTTGCACGGCCCGCGCTCCCCTGCGCGAAGCCTTCGGGTCGCGGCTGACGCTATTCCCGGCTCCCACCGCGCCGCTTCTGGAACGGATCGCTCTTGACGATGTCGATCACCAATGCGGAGAAGCGATCGCCGTTCCGCGTGAGATGCTTCACGGTGTCGTCGATCGCACACTTGTCATAGTACTCTAAACCCCGGCCGAGTGCGAAGGTAAGCAATTTCTCGGTCAGGTTTCTGCGGAACAGATCGGCCTTCCCGAGCAGCACCTTGCGAAGTTCCGCAGGCCCGTCGAACTTTTCGCCGCCCGGAAGTACGCCGGTGGCATCGATCTTGTATTTGCCGTCGATCGTGCGCCAACGGCCGATGCCGTCGAAGTTCTCCAGACCGAATCCCAGCGGGTCCATCTTCTGATGGCAGGTGGCGCACAGCGAATTGGTCCGGTGCTGCTCCATCTGTTGCCGCAGCGAGCCATAAAGCGTCCCCTGCTGCTCATCAAGGTCGGGCGTGTTCGGCGGCGGCGGTGCAGGCGGTGTACCCAGGATGTTGTCGAGGACCCACTTACCCCGCTTCACGGGCGACGTCCGCGTCGGGTTCGACGTCAACGTCAGCACGCTGGCCTGCGTCAGAACGCCGCCACGGCTGTTGTCGGTCAGTGTGACCTTCTGGAACTCGGGCCCCATTACTCCACGCACACCATAGTGGGTGGCCATGCGGTTGTTCAGAAACGTCCAGTTCGAATCGATGAACTCGAGCACGCTGCGGTCTTCGCGCGCGATATGTTCGAAGTACAGTTCGGTCTCGCGGACCATCGCCGTCTTCAGCATTGCATCGAAATCCGGGAAGGTCTTCGGATCAGGATCGAGCGCGGGAATCGAACGCAGATTCAGCCACTGCTCGGCGAAGTTATCGGTCAGCGCCCGCGACTTCGGGTCGGCCAGCATGCGTTTCACCTGGGCGTCGATGACACCGGGCCTGCGCAATTCGCCGCGGTCGGCAAGCGTTCGCAATTGTTCATCCGGCATCGACGACCAGAGGAAGTACGAAAGCCGCACGGCCAGCTCATGATCGCTGACCGGATGCACGGCCTTCGCGTTCTCCGGCTCGGCGTCCTTCTCGATCTTGAACAGGAAATGCGGCGACACCAGTACCGGGCGCAGCGACAGTTGAATCGCCCGCTCGAAGGGAGCCGAG
>JBBQII010000057.1:0-10895 GCA_038324795.1 Gemmatales bacterium | reverse complement strand
CCTGTGCGACCGCGTCGGCCTCAGCCTGCTGCCGGGCGTGAACCTCGACCCGAGCGCGACGCCGTTCACCCACAACTTCGATGCCCGCCACGGCGTCACGACCGGCATCTCCGCGTACGACCGCGCCCGGTCTGTTCTCGTTGCCATCGACGACGATGCCACGCCCAATGATCTGGTGAAAGATAAGGGCCACATGGATGGCCTGCGCGCCCGCGAAGGCGGCGTCCTCGTCCGGGCCGGGCACACGGAAGGCAGTGTCGACCTCGCGCGGCTGGCAGGCATGAAGTCGGCCGCGGTCATCTGTGAAATCATCAAGGAAGATGGCCACATGGCCCGCCTTCCCGACCTGCGCATCTACGCCGCCGAGCACGGCTTGAAGATGTGCACGATCGCCGACCTGATCAAGTACCGCCGCCGCCGGGAGAAGCTCGTCAAGCGCGAGATCGCCCTGAAACTGCCCACGGCCCGCGGCGAGTTCGACCTGTTCGGCTACTCCTCGATCGTCGACTCGGACCTGCATCTTGCACTGTCCGTCGGCGGCGTGGGCCTGGACGCGGAACAGACCGAGCCGGTGCTGGTCCGCGTCCACAGCGAGTGCCTTACGGGCGATGTACTGCAAAGCGCGCTTTGCGATTGCGGCTCGCAACTTCACCAGGCCCTGACGCAGATCACCGAATCAGGCCGTGGCGTGCTGCTCTACATGCGGCAGGAGGGCAGGGGGATCGGCCTCTTGAACAAGCTGAAAGCGTACAAACTGCAGCAGGAAGAGGGTCTGGATACGGTGGAAGCCAACCAGCGTCTCGGCTTCGCGCCGGACCTGCGACACTACGGCATCGGGGCGCAGATCCTCTTCGATCTCGGGGTGCGACAGATCAGGCTGTTGACAAACAACCCGAAAAAGGTCATCGGCCTCGACGGTTACGGCCTGAAGATCGTCGAACGGGTGCCAATCCAGATCCCACCGACCGAGAGCAACAAGCGCTATCTGTTGACAAAGAAGGACAAGCTGGGTCACTTGCTCGACGAAGTGTAGGATGACGAATTACAAAGCCCGATCGAGGCTGTTTTGCCCTTCCTCGTTTGTGCTTGGGCTCTGCCTAGTCCGCGGATGCCGGCCGTGACAACGGCGGCGGCACCGCGACGGATGACGGCTTCTTGGGAGGTGCGGCCACCTGCGCCGTACCCTGCGGAGTCTCCGTCAGCGCGGGTGGCGGTTGCTCGCCGCGGAAGAATAGAATGGCGACGGTGATCACCAGTCCGATTCCGACGATCAGGCCTAATTTTGTGTCCGAAGGCATGTCAGCGACTCGATGTCAACTCTTGGGGTGCGGTAGCGGCATGTGCCGATATGTGATCATGCCCCACACAGGGGCCACCTGAAATCCCCGTCTTGCAACTTGAATGAAAATCCCGTTGCCGCTTCCCTTCCCGCACGGGAGAATACGCCCCTTCGGACTGTCCGCTATTGGCTTCACCACGCTCATCAGCGGTTCAACCGGACAAATGAGGAATGCTGATGGTACTGATTGCAGCGGCCGATCCGAATCCCGGTGGCCCCCTGCTGATTGTCGCGGGCGTCATCATTGCCCTTGCGGTCGGGGCGGTGTACCGTGGGCTCGACGTTCGGCTCGCTCTGTTGCTTGCGGCCCTGGCGCTGGCTGGCATGGCTGGCGACCTGCGGCCCGTGGTCCGCAAGTTTTTGGCCACGTTCAGCGATGAAAAGTTCGTCATCCCCATCTGCTCGGCCATGGGGTTCGCCTATGTTCTCAAGCTCACGGAGTGCGATCGCCATCTCGTGCATCTGCTCACCAAACCGTTGCGCAAAGCAAAGTTGTTGCTCATTCCGGGCATTGTGCTCGTCGGCTTTCTGGTCAACATCCCGGTCATCAGCCAGACCAGCACGGCCGTTTGCCTGGGCGCAGTCGTCGTGCCGTTGATGCGGGCGGCGGGGATCTCGCCGCTCACCATCGGTTCGACGATCCTACTGGGGGCCTCGATCGGCGGGGAGTTGCTGAACCCCGGAGCCCCGGAACTGAACACCGTGGCGGAGAATCAGAAGGTCGACCCGCGCGAAGTGCTCCCCGCGATCAGCCGGCTGGTCTTCTATCACCTGGCCATCGCCACTGCGATCTTCTGGTGGATGAGCGCCCGCTACGAACGCCGGCTGCAGCGTGCGTCGGTTGCCGAACAGGAGATTCCCGCCGACGCCTTTCGCGTCAACTTGATCCGGGCATTTGTGCCCGTCGTCCCGCTGATTCTGCTGTTCGTGACCGGCCCACCGTTGAACCTGTTCACGGTGCCGCTCGACTGGGTCGCGGAGCCGAAAGCAAAACTGGCGTACGGCACCCGGCTCATCGGCCTGGCGATGCTGATTGGTGTTGTCGTCGCGGCCCTGAGCGCGCCGCGCAAAGCCAGCCAGGTGCCGAAGGCGTTCTTTGAAGGGGCCGGGTACGCGTTTGCCGCAGTGGTGTCGCTGATTGTCACAGCCAACTGCTTCGGCACCGCCATTGAGCAGATCGGCCTCGACCGCTGGCTGGAAAAGCTGATTCGTGCCGTACCCGGCCTGCTGCTGCCGATCGCCGGTTTCGTGCCGCTCGGCTTCGCGGCCCTCAGCGGTTCCGGGATGGCTTCAACGCAAAGTCTCTATGCGTTCTTTGTGAAACCCGCGGAGGACGTCGGCCTCGATCGGCTCGACCTGGGAGCAGTTGTCTCGATCGGCGCCGCGGCGGGTCGAACCATGTCGCCCGTGGCGGCCGTCACGCTGATGTGTTCGTCGATGACCCTGATCAGCCCGTTCACGCTGGCGAAACGCGTAGCCGGCCCGCTGCTGATCAGTTGGTCGCTCATCATCGCCCTGCGGATCGCGGGGGTGATTTGATCGTGCAGTGATCCCCGACGTCCGGAAACCCTCACGTCGGGGCCTGGGTCAATTCTTCATTCGGCAATCCGAATTCCGCAGTCCGCAATTCTTCCTCAGTGCTCGATCCAGAACCAGTCCGGCGGCGTGGCTTCGAACTTCGAGTAGAGATCGGCCTCGTCGACCGGCGTGAAGTCCATCCTCTGTTCGCGCAGTAGCGGCGCGATCGCCTGCGCGGCATCGGCTTCGATCAGGTAGGTTCTCGTCAGGCGGTCGCCGTCGCGTTCAAACACGGTGGTCTCGGCATAGACCTGTTCAAACAGCGCCTCATGATTGCGCAGGAAAAAGGTCCACAGATCGCTGAGACGGCCCTTGAAGGCGCTTTCGACTTCGCCGGGCCGGGCAAGCAGTGTCAGCCGTACATATTCGTCCACCGCTGGAACCCTCATCTCTTTTCACAACGATTCATCCTGTAGTGCAGGATGTAGCGAATGCCCGTCGATCGGCGAGGCAATTGACCGATCGATTGAAGCCGTCCGGTTCATTCGGACGTGTAGACTTCGGACAAGGAACCACTTTAGCCCGTCCGGAGTACCGCATGATGCGTCGACTTCTCATCCCTGCTTTATTGCTGGCGCTGGTGTCCGAGGGGAACGCCCTCGCCCAGAAGCGTGTGAACAATCCCGGTCGTGCGTATGGCGTCGGCGTCGGCGTCTACAATGGGCCGCATCCGAGTGGCGGGCCCTACAATGGGCCGCTTTACGGCGTATCCCCACTGTATTATCGCGGCTTCTACGGCAACGGCATGAGCATGTACGGCCCGCCGGTCGCAACCTATGGCCCGATTCCCGGGACGTTCGGCGGATCGGACTATCGGCTCACGCAGAATGCTCCGTTCTTCGGCACCAGTCTTGGCTGGATGGGTTCGCGGTCACCGTCGCCCCGGCCCACGCCGAACCTGAACTTCAACCCGCCCGCGTTCCCGAACGATGGCGGGCCGCGCATCGAGCAGATCCCCGAAGGTGGCACGCCGTTGGTCGTTGAGGTGCGCGTGCCGCTGGAGAATGCCATCGTCTTCGTGAACAACGAAGTGACGCGTCAACAGGGGGTCGTACGACGTTACGCGTCGCCGCCGCTGAAGAGCGATGAGGAGTTCGAGTACACGATCCGGGCGGAATGGATCATCAACGGCCAGCGGACCAGCCTGACGAAGAAGATTACCGGCAAGCCCGGCGAGACGATCGTCGCGGACTTTATGAACTGACGCGAAGCACGCTCCTATAATGGCCTGATGCGTCGTGTTCCCGTTGTCGAAGAACTGCTGCCGGCCCCCGATCCCTGGGGGCTGGCCCGCTCGCTCGCGTCGCTGCCCCACCTTCTGTTTCTTGACAGTGCCGATCGTTCAGCCGCCGTGGGGCGCTACTCGTTCGTCACTGCCGACCCGGTTCGATGGGTCGAACTGCCGCGCGTCGCCACCGACGATCCGTTCGCGCTGTTGCAACCGCTGCTTGACGAGTTACCTGAGCCGATTCCCGGATTGCCGCCGTTTCAGGGCGGGTTGGCGGGGCTGTTCGGTTACGGGCTGGCACATGCCGTGGAACGATTTCCGCGTCCGCCGATCGACGAGTTCAGGACGCCCGACCTGGCCGTGGGACTGTACGACTGGGTCGTGGCGTTCGACCACACCGCCGACCGCGCCTGGCTGATCGCGCACTCGCCGGAACGCATGGCATGGGCGAAGACGCAGCTTCATGGCGGGCCGATCTTGGCAAGATCGCGACCGGCGGTCGAGCCGGTCACGGGGATGCATCCGCTGCCGGGGTATCCGCATGTCTTCAGCAACTTCGCCCGTGCAAGTTACCAGCGAACCATCGGTACGGCCGTCGAGTATGTGCATGCCGGGGACTGCTTCCAGGTCAACGTCGCACAACGACTGCTGACCCGTTCCGTCGGATCGCCGCTCGAACTGTATGGCCGACTGCGCGAACGCAACCCGGCCCCGTTCGCCGCCTACTTCGATATGGGCGACCATGTCGTCGCCAGTGCATCGCCCGAGCGGTTCCTGAAGGTGGAAGGGCGAAACGTCGAGACTTGCCCCATCAAGGGAACTCGCCCGCGCGGGGGCGACGCTGCAAGCGACGCGGCCATCGCCGCGGAACTGGCGCGATCGTCGAAGGACCGGGCCGAGAATGTGATGATCGTCGATCTGTTGCGCAACGATCTGGGGCGTGTCTGCGAGTATGGCAGCGTGCTCGTGCCGCGTGTCTGCGAGGTGGAGTCGTTCCGCTTCGTGCATCATCTGGTGTCGACAGTCACGGGGACATTGCGGGCAGAGCGTACGGCACTGGATCTGATGCGGGCGACATTCCCGGGCGGCTCGGTCACGGGGGCACCGAAGGTGCGGGCACTGGAGATCATCAGCGAGCTCGAAGGGGTCGCGCGCGGGCCGTACTGCGGCAGCATCGGTTACATCAGCGGAGGCGGTGCAATGGATTCGAGCATCCTGATCCGCACGTTCACGGCATCGGGCGGGTGGCTGCAGTTTCCGGTCGGCGGCGGCATCGTGGCCGACAGCGACCCGGCCCGGGAATACGAGGAGACGTTGCACAAGGCAGCAGGATTGCTGGCAAGTATCGGCAAGTAGCCCGGTTGCTCCGCAACCGGGTCGACGAGACAGAATCCGGTTGCGGAGCGAGTGGACTACCATGGCCCGGTTGCTCCGCAACCGGCATCGGGACATCAGGTTGCACTGGACAACCGGGGTTGCCTTGATTATCCTTCCCACCACGGCAGGAAAAACATTCTCTTAACCGGTGTTTTTGGTAAGTTTTTCTTGCCGTCGGTGCTATGATAGGTTCAGATACACCGCACCGAGTGTAGCCGCCCATTCGATGTCAGGTTCCCGGATCGGAATTCCGGGTCCCGCCAAGACGAATTACAACTGTCGCGTTCGACCCCGCTTCCCGGCCATCAAGTGCCGGCTCCCGGGATCATTCGGCCGCATCCGTCCGACTTCCCGATTGACCGGCTTGATCAACTGACTTGCACTCTTCCCATACCTGTCTCAAGGCTTGACGCCATGGTCCCGCGCTATTCCGCGCGTCGGGGCCGTCGATGTTCACTGGAAAAGGACCAATGACCGCAGAGCAAATCTCAACTCAAGGCGTGCTGGAACTGCATCCGAAAGGTTTCGGCTTCCTTCGCAGTCCCTCCCGTCACTACACCGCTCAGCCGAGCGACCCGTACGTGCCCGCCCCGCTCGTGCAGCGATTCTCGCTGCGTGAAGGGTTGCTCGTCTCCGGCCCCGTCGAGCCGCCCCGCAAAGGCAATGGCCCGCGGCTGACCGGCATCGAGCATATCGAAGGGGCCGACCCGAAGGCGTTCGCCCGCCGGGAATGGGACGAGCTGACACCGATCGATCCGCATGAGCAGATCCGCCTGGAGACCAGCCAGGAGCTGATGACCACGCGCATCATGGACCTGTTCACACCGATCGGCAAAGGGCAGCGCGGCCTGATCGTCGCCCCGCCGCGGACCGGCAAGACGGTAATGCTGCAGCATATCGCTCAGGCCGTTTCGACCAACCATCCCGAGATGCACCTGATCGTGCTGCTCGTCGATGAACGCCCCGAAGAAGTGACCGAGATGCGCCGCACCATCCGCGGCGAAGTGGTCGCCAGCAGCTCCGACCACGATGCCAGCGCCCATGTGCGCCTGGCGGAACTGGTGATGGAGCGAGCCAAGCGCCTGGCCGAGAACGGCCGGCAGATCTTCGTTCTGCTCGACAGTCTGACCCGGTTGGCCCGCGCCTACAACAAGACGGTCGGCAACAGCGGCCGAACGATGTCGGGCGGCGTGGACAGCAAGGCGCTCGAAGTACCGAAACGCCTCTTCGGCAGTGCCCGCGTCTTCGAAGAAGGCGGCTCGCTGACCGTGATCGGCACCGCACTCGTCGAGACCGGCAGCCGCATGGACGACGTGATCTTTGAAGAGTTCAAAGGTACCGGCAACATGGAGCTGGTGCTCGACCGCAAACTGGCCGACCGCCGCATCTACCCGGCCATCAACCTGGCCGAGTCGGGCACGCGGAAGGAAGAACGGATTCTCGCGCCGGACGTTCTCAAACGCGTGACGCTGTTGCGCCGGCACCTGATCGACATGCCGCCCCAGCAGGCCATGGAATCGCTGTTGTCGCAGATGGGCAAGTCAGTCAATAACGCGGCATTCCTCGATCGTATGGTAGTGAAGTGATCGAGCCCGGTCGCTACCGGCATTTCAAAGGCGGCGAGTACGAAGTAATCGGCCTCGCCACGCACAGCGAATCCCACGAACCGATGGTCGTCTACCGCCCCCTCTACGGGGCTGGCGGTATTTGGGTGCGCCCATTGGCCATGTTCCTGGAATCGGTCCTGCACGAAGGGCGAACCGTCCCGCGGTTCGCACCGATGTCGGACACAGGCACGACTTGATCAGCAGCAGAGACGCACATCGACAACACCGCGAGCAAGAACAGTTTGGACGCATTCCATCGTGTCACACTTTGCCCAACGCCTATTCAGGCTTCTTCGACATCTGCCCCACAAGGATTTCCGTGATGTGCGTCCTGTCGAACGACTGGCGCAAGTGCACCAACATGCCGGGCTTCACGTCTTCCAGTTTCAGTTGCGGTTTGCCTTTATCGACGCGGATGGTGACGTCTTTGTCAAACTTCATCGTGTCTTCCTTCTTCCCGGCGCGGACGGTGATGGTGCCCGCTTTCAGGTCGATCGATTCCACGGTCCGGCGCAGCCCGGGGCCCTCGGCATTGATGCTCAGGACCGTTGTCTTGTCCGCGTTCAACGTCAAATCGAGATAGGTGCCTTCGGGAAGGTCTGCAAGCACTTTGGTCGTCGCTTCCTCGTCGACCGTCAGTTTCACGTCCTTGGCGACAATCAAGGTGACCGCCTTCGTGGAGCTGGTGCCCAGCGTCGCGCGAATGGTGCCCAGATCCGGATCGTACGTCAGCAGCTTGGCAGAAACAGTCGACTTCGATTTGGACTGCGCGCTCGCGAACGAGACGAGACAGAGGATCAGCACGAAAGCCATGATTCGATGCAGCATGGGACGGTACCCCCGGAGAAGAAGGACGGGTGGTATTGTACATCGTCCCCCGGGGGAATTGAAGCGGAGCCCGAGCATCAGCGAAGAAATGGGAGATCCTCGCTGACTCTCGGGCTCTGAAACTGCTTATTCACCTTCAGGTTTCTTCACGCCGCCATCGCCTTTACCTTCAGGTTTCTTCACTCCGCCGTCGCCTTTACCTTCGGGCTTCTTGACGCCGTCGCCTTTACCTTCGGGCTTCTTGACGCCGTCACCGTCTTTCTTGACCGCCGGCTTCTTCTCGCCGTCGGCATCGGCACCTTCGGCCGGCTTGCGCTCGCCGCCCTCGCGCGGGGCGTCGCCCCGGCCACGCTTGCCGATCGTGATCGCCATCACTTTCTTGCGGTCGGCCGACATGTTCACCGCGGCGGGCGAATCGGGTTGGATGTCGCCCAGTACCGATACCTTGCCGTCGATCGTCACCACAACGTCCTTGACCACAGGGAAGATCAATTCGCGACCCTCGGCCCGGAACTGGATGGTGTACTTGGCCGAATCGACCGATTGAATGATCCGGCGATCGGGCTTGTTGTCCACACGCAGCAGCACCACCGTCGTGCGGTCGTCGCTGAGTATGACGGCGGCGTAGGTGTTGGTCGCGATGTCGGCCAGGTTGGCCAGTTTGCCGTCGACCACCACCTTCGTGTCTTTGTCGATGTTGAAGGTGCGCGTCTGGTCGCCGTCGCCGCCGGCCATCTTCAGCACGCCCTTTGTCGAATCGTACTCGGCCACGCGGCCGTTGAAGTCTGGCCGACGTTCGCGCGGTGCACCTTCGCCATCATCGCCGTCACGCACGGCACCGATTTTCAGGATCGAGATCTTGCGGTCGCCGTCGAGCGTCAGGTATGTCATCACGCCGCGGTCGTTGGCCTTCACGTCTTCCAGTTTGGCCGGCTTGCCGTCGATGGTCACAACCACGTCCTTGGCCAGGTCCATCGACTGATTTGCCTTCTCTCCCTTGAAGGTGGCGGTCATTTTGACCGGATCCACGTCGGACAGCCACATGCGGATCGCCTTGCCTTCGAGAGCGCTGACGCGCACGGCCAGCACCGTGGTTTTGTCGTCGCTGAGCGTCAGGTACACTGTTTCGTTCTGACCGAGATCGCTGAGTTTCGCGTCTTTCCTGTCCGACTCGAACTTGACGTCTTTCGCCACGGCGAAGGTGACCACGCCCTGGTTTTCCTTGCCGGCGATGCTCAGGGTGCCCGCCTCGGCATCGTACTTCACGAGTCGGCCGGTCATATCGGCCCGGCGCGATTCGCCGCGAGGTTTCTCCTCGGCGAAGACACGGCCCTGCCCCGCATCGAGCGAGTAGAGCCGGCCATCCACCTGTACTTCGACCTGCCCGGCGGAGACCAGCACCGCCAGCGTCATCAGCGTTTGCTTCACCATCGCATCATCTCCTTCAACGGATTGAAATTCCTGGAGGTTGACATCAAACGCGGTCCCCACGACCGCCACCCGGCCCACCGGCGTATCCACACGGAACTGCCGATCGCCTTTTTGAACCTTGAAGCTGCCGTTGCCGCGCTCGAGAGCGACCACCTGGCGGACGTCGCCGACCCGGCCGCGGAAGACGACTTGGCTGCCCGGCGAGAGCGCCGCTTCGCTGCCATCCGCCAATCGAACGAGGGCTGTTTCGAGCACTTGCACTGTCGATCCGTCGCGAATCGGCTGGTTCGGTTCACCGTCGACCAGCACGCGACCGTTCAAAAGTTGCGTCGTTGCCGCGGCTGGCTCACCGGGTTTGGTCCGTGACCAGTAAATGCCAAGTGCCGTTGCCATCAGCATCATCGCGATGGTCGCCGCGACCGCGGGGTACAGGCGGCGACGCGGACTTGCCGCGGGAACGTAATCATCGCCGCCATGCAGCGCCTGCACCGCCCGACAGGCGACTGCGCTGCTGCGTTCCGCTTCGCCCTCTGCGGCGAAGTGGTCGGCCAATGCACCATCGATCGCACTGGCCCGCGCCAGCGCATCGGCCGCGGCGGGGTCGGCCGTCAGCAGCCGGTCGAGCGCGGCATGTTCTTCGGCCGTGATGGTGCCGTTGAGGAACTTCTGAATCAGGTCGGCTGTGTCGTCCACGTCACACGCCTCCCGTGGCTTTCATCCGCGATTCGACACAATCTGCCAGCCGTGTCCGCAGGCGGGACAGCGCCTGATGCACCGCATGCAGCGTGCTGCGCAGCCGCTGCGCCATCGCTTCCAGCTTCAGCGCCTGTTCGTAACGCATCGAGAGCAATTGCTTCGACTTCTCCGGCAACTGCTCGACGCAACGGGCCAGTGCGTCGGCCTGAATCGGTGCATCGTCGTCCAGCCGGTCATGGGCATCGACGATTGCCTGCACCGCTTCGGGCGAGAACGCCAGCGGGGTCCGGGCCGACTTGTCGTACGCCTGCAGCACCTTGTTGGCGGCAATGCCGCGCGCCCATGCCCCGAACGGCCGGGCGGCATCGTAGCTCTCGAACTGCCGCCAAAGGATCAGCGAGACTTCCTGCACAACGTCTTCGCGTGCATGCCGATCGCGCACCAGCGACCCGACAAACGCCCGGATCTCCGGTTGATGCCGCAAAAACAGCCGCATGAATTCATCGTGCCGATCCATGAATCGCCCTCTCTGCGTGCTTCTTCAGACGGGTGGAGCGAATTGAACGACATATTTTAATCTGTCGCACCAACATGGGACGAAGTGTCTGCGAAGGCCTGTCCGTTTTCCTGTTGAGCCTGTCATGCACATCGGCGATGCTTTACGAATTGCGTTCTCACTCTTCATTTAAGGAACACACGATGCAACTTCTTGCCGTGACCGCTCTTCTTATGGGCGCGATCGCCTTGCCTCTGCAAGCCGACGATAAGCCTGCGGTGCTGATCATCGGCGACTCGATCAGCATCGGCTACA
>JBBQII010000056.1:0-10943 GCA_038324795.1 Gemmatales bacterium | reverse complement strand
TGAACCGGGTGCGACTTCACGCTGAAACTTTGCGGTCAACTGGAACGAGGCCATGATCGATTTCTGCTGCTGCCGCACGCGATCGAACACCGCCTGCCGCCACTCCCGCGGATGCTCCGCGTACGACTCGGGCGTGAAGTTCGCGTAGATGACCGCGTGCAGATAGTCGTAACTGGCGAACCGACTTAACGGTGACGGCCAGCGGAAGTAGTGATTGAGGTCCTTCGGTCGCAGCTTTGAACCGTACGTGGTTTGCGTGGTGACGAACCCTTCGGCCTGGTAAACTTCGAGCACCGGGAAGACGCTCTGCTTCGGGAAGTCGGGCGCGAACAGCGACCAGGCCTGCGCCTGCCCGGTCAGTTCGCCGTAGCGGTCGATCACGTCAGAGACAGCATTAATCGCGTTCTGGATCGGCACGATCGACGTGGTGGTCCCTTCGCGCTGCATGTGCATGTCGAACTCGCCGGTCGCTTCGGGCATCGGCCTCGGCACGAACTGGATGAAGTTCGCCAGCGGCAGGTAAACCAGTTGCAGCAGTACGAACAGCCCAAGCGCCCGGGCCCGCCAGTTGGCCATCGGTATGACTCCACTCCTTGGATTACGATGATTTCGTCATATCAGTTCCGCCGGGCGCGGGGGTATACTCCGCCAATTGTTTCACAACCGGGAGCAGCGCCATGAAGATTCTCGATGTTCGCACGATACCGCTCAGCGGGGCCACGCACGACACCGGTTGGCCCGGCGGCACCGACCCGAACGAGCAGATGAACACGCTGATCGAAGTCATTGCCGGGGATGGCCTGATCGGCATCGGCTCGTGCTTCACCAATCGGATTTTTGTCGAAGCGGGCCTGTCACATCTGAAACCGATGCTCGTCGGCGAGACGGTCTTCGAGGCCGAGCGCGTCAGCGAGAAACTTCGCCAGCATTCGTTCTGGTACGGCCGGGGCGGGGCGATCGAACACACCATCAGCGGCATCGATATCGCCCTCTGGGACCTGATGGGCAAGGCGCTCGGACAACCGGTGTCGCGCCTGCTGGGCGGCTGCTACCGCGACCGGATCAAGCCGTACGCATCGATCCTTTTCGACGAGCCGGCCATCCTGCGCGAGAAGCTGCTGGAACAGGTGAAGCGCGGCTTCAAGGCGATCAAGATGGGCTGGCGACCGTTCGGCCGTGTCGACCGCAAGACCGACGAACGCCTGATCAAGACCGCGCGGGAGACCGTCGGCGAAGACGTCGAACTGATGGTCGATGCCGGCGGCAGCGAGCAGTACTGGCCGCACACCGCGCGCTGGGCGATCGAAACGGCGAAGATGCTCGGCGACTACCAGATTACCTGGTTCGAGGAAGCCCTGAAGCCGGACGACCTGGAAGGTTTCAAGGAACTGCGGGCGCAATCGCCGGTGCTGATCGCGACCGGGGAAGTGTTCACGCGCCGGCAGACGTTTCAGCCGTTCATCACGCAGCGGGCGCTCGACATCATTCAACCCGATCTCACGAAGTGCGGCGGCATCAGCGAAGGCCGGCGCATGGGCTGGATGGCGTACGACCATAGCGTGCTGCTGGTGCCGCACGGCTGGAATACCGCGGTCGGGGTCGCCGCCGACCTGGCATTGACGGCCGCGCTGCCGGTGGCGCGCTGGGTCGAGTACCAGACCGGCGTGCCGTATATCGAAGAACTGATCGAACCACGCTTCAAGCTCGATGCCGACGGCATGCTGGAAGTGCCCACGGGCCCCGGTCTGGGCATCACGCTGAACCCCGAGGCGATCAGGAAGTATTCAAGGTAGTCGCGCCTCGGTACACTTCCTTCATGGAATTCCGGCCGCGCATTCTGTTCGTGACGGGCAAGCTGGCCGAGCCGTCGTTGCGGCGCGTGCTGGCGGAACTTGCACCGCGCGCGGGGTTCGAGGCCGAGGTGGCCGTGATGCCGATCACGGTCGCGGCCCTCTTGACCACCGACTGGATCGCCCGGCACCTGCACCTGCCCGAGGCGGTTCAACGCGTGATCCTGCCCGGGTACACGCGCGGCGAACTCGAACGGATCCGCGTGCCGGAAGGGGTGACCGTGGAGCGAGGCCCCAAAGACGTGCGCGATCTGCCCGACCACTTCGGCAAACCGCGCGGCCAGCCTGCCGGGTACGGCACGTTCGACATTGAAATCCTGGCGGAAATCAACCATGCCGCACGGCTGACGATGGAAGAGATTCTGTCGCTCGCAAAGAAGTATCGTGCCGATGGGGCGGATATCATCGATCTGGGTTGCGATCCGGGGGATACGTGGGCGGGGGCAGGCGATGCCGTCAGGCGGCTCAAAGAAGCCGGGTTTCGAGTGTCGATCGACAGTTTCAATGAACAGGAAGTGGAAGCGGGCATCGCCGCGGGTGCGGAACTGGTGCTGAGCATCAATTCCACGAATGTAGATGCGTCACTCCGTTGGCCCGAGGTCGAAGTCGTCGCCATTCCGGATGTGCCGAGCGACCTGAACAGTCTCGAACGGACCATCGACACGCTGCAAAACGCGGGAAGGCCGTTCCGTATCGACCCGATCATTGAACCGATCGGTTTCGGTTTCGCCGCCTCGCTGGGGCGCTATCTTGAAGCACGAAAGCGCTGGCCCGATGTCGAGATCATGATGGGGGTCGGCAACCTCACCGAATTGACCGATGTTGACTCGGCCGGCATCAACGTGCTGCTTGCGGGGTTCTGCCAGGAACTCGGCATCAGAAGCGTGCTGACCACTGAGGTGATCAACTGGTGCCGCAGTGCCGTCAAGGAGTTTGATCTGGCTCGCAAGCTCGTGCATCACGCGATCCGTGAGCGCACGCTGCCCAAGCATGTCGAACGCGACCTGGTGATCCTGCGCGACCCGAAGCGGTATGAGTTGGGTGAAGAGGGCTTGCGCGAACTGGCAGCGAAGGTCACCGACCGCAACTACCGCCTGTTCGCGGAACGCGGCGAGATCCATGTCATCAACGGATCCGTTTACCTTCACGGGAAAGACCCGTTCGAGTTGTTCGAGCAGATGCGCGCGAACGACCCGAAGCTCGACGCGGGCCATTCGTTCTACCTGGGCTACGAGATGGCCAAGGCCGTCACGGCACTGACACTCGGCAAAAGCTACACCCAGGACCAGTCACTGCACTGGGGGTTCCTGACGGTTCCCGAAGTGAGCCATCGCACATGAAGCCGCGGAGCGCTCCGCTGCGCGTCGCGGCTTCACATTACGGGTCGGTCAGTTCAATATTGAACTTCTGCGGCCCGGGTTTGACGATAAGTTTGAGGGGGCTGGATTCAGGCAGGTTGTATCGCTTCGACACCAGCGAGAACATCTTAGGGGCCTTCGGCAGGATCTTGAAGCCGAGCTCTGCTTCATTCTCGGCCGCCATCGAAACCACGGTGATCGTCACTTCCCCCTTCGGCACCATCGTGCAGTTGTAGGTGCCGTCCGCATTGATTGTCGTTGATGCGGATTCGCCCGTGCCCGAAGTGAAATGTACCTGCCCGCGCTTGAGCGCTTCGCCATGAACCGTGATGTTGCCCGACACCGTGGCATCGCGCGTGCCGCAACCTGACAGTGCCAGAGCGAACAGCGGAAGGATCACACGACTTAGCGGGGTCTGCATGTAGGGGGGTCGAGGCGGAAAGGGCGGGTTACCAATCACCACCGAGAACATTGCCATCGTTGGGCAGAAGCGCGTTGCGCCACGTGATGCCGCTGATCGATGGAGCGACCAGTCGCACGCTGCCATCGCACATGGCGACATGCATGCCCGACGACGAAAAGGCCTGCCCGTAGTTCGGGTCGCAGGCAACGTTAATCGGCATCGGTACTACCTGAAACTTGACGCCGACACCGGCCGAATTGGGTATATGCGCATCATTCCCCGGTGTTCCATATGCAAAGTACGCCCCGGCCGTCAGTACTGAATTGGGCGGGTAATTGACCAGCGACCACGAGCTGCCCAACGACACGCCCACATTCACATTCACCGGCCCGCAGATGCCATACTTGGTGCCGTACATGATGGTGTTCGACATGCCGTCCATGCTGGTGAGCGTTGTAAAGTTGTACTTCCCTTCCATGCCGTTGTCGGCCGGCGACCCGAAGATCTGGTAGTTCGCGGCCACGTTGCCAGCCGGATAACCACCGACGGCGATGCCGTTGCCCTGGCTGGGATCGAGGCGAATGCGGTACATCTCGATCTTGTTGTAGCACCACCCTGTCACGGAACCATCGATATCGTTGATTGCAAGTTTTGAAACATTATGCTGTTCGATGAAAGGCAGCAGATGCACGAACATCGAATAGTAGTTGTACTGCTCGGCAAACGGACCGCACGCCGGTGGCAGTCGGTTGTGCTGCTGCTCAAGGTTGTGGGTGGCCATCGCCACCTGCTTCATCTGATTCAGCACTTGTGCCTGGCCGGCGCGTTCACGCACCTTCTGCACCGCGGGCAGCAGCAGGCCGATCAGGATCGCGATGATTGCGATCACTACGAGCAACTCGACGAGCGTAAAGCCCGCGCTGCGCGATGATGACCGTTGCAACCGCTTGGTTGAAGCCCCGTGAACGTCGAGCGTTGGCCGTCCGATCGTCGTGCCGGGCACACGAAGAGTGCGAGAGAGGACAATTTGTCTATCGGAGTATTCCGGGCGCAAAAATCGGGACGTGCAAGCGGCTTCTCGGAAATACGGCTGTTTCCCAAGCCCCGGGGTGAGGGTTGCCGAACCCCGGGGCTTGCAATTGTCATCCCGCGCCCGGGTTGATCTTCACCCCACCGTTCGGGTCTTTCACGTCGATCTTCTTCTCCTCGAACTTCAGCGGCACCACCGGCAGAGGCACCCGGCGGACCGAGTCGAGCATGCCGCGGGCGAAGTCGCTGTAGGCTTCCAGATTGCCGTCGAGTTTCTGCGGCGTCAGGCCTTTGGTGTCGATCTTGAACGCTTCGCAGAACATCTTCAGAAATGTGTACTGGTCGAGTTCGATGTCGCGCGGCAGGTTGCCAAGCGATCGCAGGAAGGTTAGATACTCCGGCAGGCGCTCATTGAGCAGGTAGTAATTCACCGCCCACGAAAGGCAGCGCCCGCGTGCCAACTCCGTGTCGGCCTCGGCCTGATAGTCGGTCATGTCCCCTTCGGCAGGGACCTTGACCCGCAGCTGTTTTGCGCGCTCGGCCCAGCCGCCGGTCAGGGTGCGGAAGATCGCCTCGGTCGGCGGTTCGGGCAGCTGGCCCTCCTGCGACATCTCGTCGAAGTAGCGTCGCCACGCCCAGCTCGGCCCGCCCGCGCCGCCCCAGAAGGCCGTGCGGATCGTCGTCGGGTTCTTGCCGGGGAACGGACCCTTCGGGTACTCGAATACGCTGGCCAGGCCGGCGCGCAGCCACTCGGGAATGTCCGCATTGCCGGGCAGCAGGCCGGTCTCGATGATCAGTTGCCGGGACCCTTCATGCGTGGCGGTCGCCTGGTCCGATTCATCGCGAAGCAGGACTTCCATCAGCCCGAAGATCTGCGCCCGGGCATCGGTCAGAATCTGCTGGTTGTTCTTCTCCAGGTCCTCCTTGGTCTTGCCGAGCGGGCGGAACTGCCCCTTGAGCACGTCGGTGTTGCCATGTGTCTTGGCGATCTCGCGCGCTTCCAGCGCGAAACGCTCGCCGGCTTTGTCGAGCCGGCTCGGCGCCAGGACGATCACGTTCTCCCGCCGGCCGTGGAGACCGTCGGTCAGCCGTTCGGGCACTTCAAGGGCAACCATCACCTTGCGGACCTGCTGCGTGTCGGCCGCAAGGATGACCGGCAGTTTCTCCATCGGGGCGGGCAGCACCTGGCCCTTCAGGGCGAACAGCAGGTAAAACGCCTTCAGGTTCGCTTCCAACGCAGCCAGTTTGCGGTCGATTCCATCGCGGGTCGGGTCATCCGAACTGTGAACGAGTGCATAATGCCTTGAGGTAGTGATGTTCGACATCCGCAGCCGTTTCTGCCATTGCTCGGCCCGTGTCTTGTTCGGCAGGTCGCCAGTCAGGATCGGCTTGATCTTCGCGAACGCCGCCAGTGCCGCGGCCATCTTGTCGTTCGGCTTCGGTGCGTCCTTGGCCCCCAGTTCCTTTTCGAGCTCGCCCATCACTTCCACGGCGCGATCGGTCAGGCCGACTTGAACGCACCATTGGGCCAGCTCAAACAACTTGTCCGGATTCGCTTTTTCCTTGAGCATCGCAGCCCGGCGCTCGGCGTACTGCGTCGCGGGAGACTTCAGCACTTTGGCCGGGATGAACTGCATCGAGATTTCCTGCGAATCGTAGAACTCGACCGTCCGGCCGTACTTGTGTTCGAGGAAGGGGAAGTTCTGGCGGAATTCCTTGACCATGACCGGCCCGCGCTTGGCTTCGATGACGCCCAGCACATAATCATCTGCGGTCGGCATGCCCGGATTCAGCTGTACCACCGGCGGCTGACCCTCGGGGGTCTTGGGCGCATTGGGGTCCGCCGCCGCATCGCCCGGCTTGACCATGATGCGGATCAACACATAGTCCGCCTGGCACAGCGAAACAATCCCGGTCGCCAGCAGCAGGGTCATCAGCAATCGAAGCATGGAAAAGCTCGTGGGGGAAAGACCGGATAGCCGCAATACCGCTCAATTTTGAGCGATGCCATTCATACTAAGTTAAAGGCAGGCATACAGTTGTTCATTTTGACCACAGATGTCACCGAGTACACGGATAAAACCGGATGGATCAAACTCGATACACGAACCTGAGCAGGCACTTCTCGGGTCTTATCAGTGTTGTCGGTGTCATCCGTGGTTAAAGTCTTCCACTATTGTTGAGCGGTATTGCGGTTAGCCGCGACCCGGAGGCTCTGCGAAGGCGAGCGCGGTATCACGCGGAACGCGCTCCCCTCCGCATCGTGGCAAACGACGGCCGCTACTTCAGTTCAACTTTCGTGGTGTCGTCATCAACAAGAATCGTGCCGGCCTTCGGCTTGCGGGCCGCGTCGGTCTTCCAGGTGCGGAAGCCGCCGTAGTCGGGCTGGGCGTTCACGCCTTCGTTCTCGACGCGGTAGAAAGTCTTGATCGCCAGGTCGCAGTAATCCGACGCGGTCTTCGGGTTCAGGCGCGGCGGCAGGCCCGCCAGGTTCTTCTTCAACAGGCCGTAACCGTCGAGCAATCGGACGGCGGTCACCTTCCACGGGACCAGCGGCTTGTTGCGCATGTCCTTCTGGAAGTCGCTGCGGTCCTTCGCCTGGAACTTTGAAATGTCGTCCATCGCGTCGTTGAGCATCCAGGCGACCACGTCCATGTTCAGGCTCTTGTCCGGCACCATCGACGTGATACCGATCACCGCGTCGATCTGTTCCATGATGTGGAAGCCGTACCCCGGCAGTGCCTGATCGCCTGCGGGAACGTAGCGGTCATTTGTCGCTACTCGCAACAGCGTGACCACCGGTTTGGCCAATGCCACCTGCTGCTGCCGGACAACGCCGACCTTGAACTGCGCGAGCGCCCGCACCGCCTCCCGGCGGATGTACTGGATCACGCGCGCCTGATCGGGCGACAGGTTCGCGGGACTTTTGAAGGTGATGTAGTTTTCCAGTTCCTTCGCGATCTCGGCCAACTTCTCGTTGCTGGTAATGAAGTGCTTCGTCGGCGTGATCGGGTCGGTAATCGACAGCAGACTGCGCAGTCCCTGGAACGCGAACAGTTTGATCTCGTCCGGGTACGACTTGTCGCGGATCATCTTGAGGTAAACGTCGGCCAGGCCCTCATACGGCAGCCGGCCGATGACCGACAGCATCCGGGCCGCGTTCACGCGCACCAGCCGGTTATCGGTCTGGTCGTAAACCTCCATGATCTTCGTGGAGAGTTCCCTGCCCAGCGCCTTTGCAAACTCGACCTGCATCGCATTGGGCGGCGCATTGGGGTTCGGCCAGGTGCACCAGCGGTTCACCTCGGCCATCAGAGTTTCGATGTCTTCGGGAAACGGGCCGGCCTTCTTGTCGGCTTCTTTGCCGTTGAACGGGGGATGCACCAGCCGATGAGCCAGCCAGCGCGCCAAGTCATTAATGAGACGTTCGTGCTTGGCCACGTCCGACGCGTACGAGACCGTGCCGGCGCGCATCTTTTCCAGGGAAGTGGTGTCCCCCGGACGATTGGGCATGTCGAACTGCGCGCGGGCCAGCGACCCGCTGCCCAGCAACACGATGGCAGCGCACGTTGCAATCAATCGATTCATCGCAGATCTCTCAACAGACGGGCACCACTGCAACACGCCGCTACGCTCGTTCGTTGGCGAGCGGGGGCGCAGGCCCCCTGTTCGTGAATAGTCCCTGTGACTTGAGGCTATCAGCATTTCCAAATCATTTCAAGCAGTTGACCAACCACGCATGCCGATGTATCTGGATGTGAACACAAGTTCACTAATCCATCGTCGTTGATGCGTTTCGACCGCCCCGAGCCCGCCCCCTGCCGGGCGGGGAAGTTGGCCAACCAGGTACCGCCTTCCCCGCCCGGTCACGTCGGCTCGGCAGCGAACGCCTCGACCCGCCCGGAGTTGTCCCCATGTTCTGGAGCCGAGCCCGCAAAGAGCGACCACAGCCCGCCGCCGACCCGCGGCCAGCGCATCTGTTCGGCAGCGCGGCGGAACGCGCCCCCGGCTGGTGGCGTGACGATACGGTCGAACAGCTGCGCAACTACCAGTCGTGGGTTTATGCGGCGGTCAACGGCATTGCGCAGGAAGTCGCCCGGCAACGGCCCTTCCTTTATGTAAGCACCGGCCAGGCCGAGCATGAGCAGACCGCCGTGCCGCACACTCACCCGCTGATCCGGCTACTGGAACGGCCGAATCCGTGGCTGACGCCATGGGAGATGTGGTACCTGACGGTGCTGTACCTGGAGCTGACCGGCAACTGTTACTGGTACGCCGCACCGCGCCTGTCCGTTCGCGATTCCGCCAGCCTGCCGGGGGAACTGTGGATCATCCCGACGCCGTGGGTGCGCATCATCCCGGACGCGGCCACCTACGTGAAGGCCTACGAGGTGGCCGCTCCGGGCGGCGCGGGGCAGATGTTCAGCCCCGATGAGATCATCCACCTGAAGTACCCGAACCCGCTCGATGTGCATTACGGCCTGTCCCCAGTGCAGGCGAATGCCTTGAGCGTGGATGCGAACACCGAACTGCAGAAGAGCCGCTACCAGACGTTCCTTGCGGGCCAGCGCCCGGGCATGGTGCTGCAGACCGACCAGACGCTGAGCGAGAACACGATCCGCCGGCTGGAAGAGAAGATGCAGGGGAAGTTCGCCGGGCGCGACAACTGGAACCGCCCGCTGGTACTCGAGCAGGGGCTGAAGGCCTCGCCATGGACACTGACCCCGGCGGAGATGGACTACCTGAACAGCGCGAAGATGTCGCGCGATGAGATCTTCGCCCTGTTCCGGGTGCCGCCGCCGATCGCCGGGGTGGTCGAGAACGTGGGTCTCGGCGCGGACATCTGGTACGGGGCGCGCGTGATGTTCTGCGAGGGGACGGTGCAGCCGAAGCTCGACCTGATCGCCCAGGCACTGACGCGCGACCTGGCCCGCCGCTTCGGACCCGACCTGGTCATCTCGTTCCCCGACTGCAGCCCGCGCAACCAGGACCAGCGCCGGCAGGACGACGACCTCGACGCGCGACTGGGCCTGCGCACTTACAACGAGATCCGCCGGGCCCGCGGCCTCGACCCGTACCCGGACGCACGGTTCGATTCACCGATGCTGCCTTCGTCCATCGTTCATTCGTAATCGTGCATCCCGCCCTCTTCCCCCCTCTCCCCCGAAGCGGGGGAGAGGGGGAAGAGCGATGGTTGCGTTTCAAGGATCAACGAACGAGAGAATCGCACATGACCGCCCGAACTGAAATCACTGATCCCGCCAACCTGATCGTGCGCTCGGTGATCACCACGCGCACGCCGGACCGCGCGGGCGACATCGTCCTGCCGCAGGGGCTGCGCAACCGCGACGAGTTCCTGGCCAACCCCGTCGTGCTCTGGGCGCATCAGCGGAACACGCCGCCGATCGGGCGGTGCCTGTCGCTGGAAGTGCAGCCCGATCGCGTAATCGCGGAGACGCAGTTTGCCGCGGCGTCGCCGTTCGCGGTCGAGCTGTTCGGCCTGTATGCCGCGGGCGTGCTGAGCGGCTGGTAGATCGGCTTTCTGCCGATCCGCACGTCGCCGCGGCGCGGCGGCGGCACGCAGGTCGATTCGTGGGACCTGCTGGAGTACTCGGCTGTGCCGGTGCCCGAAAACCCGCAGGCCCTGACGATGGCCGTGCGCAAAGGCCTGACCGTCAGCCCGATGCTGCAGCAGTGGCTGCGGCAGGACGTGCTGGCGGCGCTTTGCAGGGTGGGCGAAGGCTTTGCGCAGCCCACCATTTCCCGTTGATGATTTGCACAAGGCATGGTGGGTTCCGCAAAACCTTCACCCACCCTGCAAGCCACCGTCCCCTTTTTCCTGGAGAGTTCGCCATGACGACGACCGAACCGACCGAGCAGTTTCAGACGCGCGACGAGATCGTGACGTTCATCGAGCAGCAGACCACGCAGGCGGTCGAGAAAGCCCTGCAGACTGTCCCGCCGCGCGTCGAGCGGCGCGTGCCCTGGGTGACCAGCGGGCCGATCGGCCAGGACTCGGCCGGGTACAGCGTGCTGAAGGCTGCGTCGTTCGCCCTCGGCTACATCGGGCCCGATCAGGCCAAGGAGGAGATCAACATCCACCACCAGCTGCGCGACCTGTACCAGACCTACGGCTTCGTGCCGCACTGCGGCCATCAGTCGTTCCTGGTGCCGATCGCGACCGATCATCTGCCGTCGTTCGAGCCGCGCGGCACCCGCCTGCGCGACGAGATCCGCCAGAAGATGTGCGCCCACGAAGGCCGCTTCGACCCGGACGAAGCCGCATGGATCACCCGGCGGACG
>JBBQII010000055.1:0-11003 GCA_038324795.1 Gemmatales bacterium | reverse complement strand
GAGGACCTGCTGGCGAAGTTGGGCGATGCACCGATACCGGTCGCGCCGTCTGAAGTGGCCATCGGCGTGCCCGCCGACCTGTTGCGCCGTCGGCCGGACGTTCGTCGGGCCGAGCGACAGGCGGCCGCGCAGTGCGCACAGATCGGCGTCGCCGTCACCGAGTTGTACCCGAGTATTTCGCTGTCCGGCTCGTTCGGCTGGTCGGCCCAGGAATTCAACGACCTGTTCGCCAGCGGGGCCTTCCGCGGCGTTGGCGGGCCGACGTTCACGTGGAACATCCTGAACTACGGCCGGTTGCTTAACAACATCCGCTTGCAGGATGCCAAGTTCCAGCAACTGGTGGTCGCCTACCAGCAGAGCGCACTGAACGCCGGGAAGGAAGTCGAGGACGGCCTGGTCACCTTCCTGCGCGCCCAGAAGCGAACAAAGGATCTGAACGAAGCCGTCAATGCCGAGACGGCCGCATACAAGCAGGCCATCGCGCAGTACGAAGGCGGCCTCGTCGACTTCAACCGTGTCGTAACGATTCAGGAACGGTTGGTCTCGCGTCAGCAGACGCTTGCTGAAGCCCGCGGTCAGATCGCGCAGGGTCTGGTAAAGGTCTACCGCGCGCTGGGCGGCGGCTGGCAGATCCGCTGCGGCCCGCAGACGGAAACCATAGGGATCCCGGCGATGCCTGCCCCGGCCGTGGAACCCGCGAAGAACAAGCCGATCGCCCCGATGCCCGAAAAGCTGCCGGCGGTGATGAACGAAAAAGCTCCGACGATCGAGATCCAACCCGCCGCGGCCAAGGAAGAGATCCCGTTCGAGAAGATCCCCGACTCCGCGTTTCAGAAGTAGTCTAGTCGCCTCGTTACTGACGGTCAGAATGCGAATGCCATTCGATGCGGCCTGCCTATCGTGAAGCACGCGAGACGCGTACTTCACGATAGTCGCGCCCGGCACATGGCTTTACCAACCTGAAAGTCACCAACGGACCAAGGGAGCACCATGCGAAAGTTATTCATTGTTGCCTTCGCTCTGATCGGTGTCTCTGCCCTGCGTGCCGCTGAACCGGGGACGCATTCGTCATGGCCCCGGCTCAGCGACCTGTGGAAATCACGCGACTGCTGGTGCCCGGACGACTACGCGCGGAAGTCTCTGCCGTGCGTGGCCCCGAACGCCAAGGGGTCCGTCGATGACTACTGCCGCAAGCCGATGCCGTGCGTCGGCCCCGACGCGAAGGGCTGCATCGACGACTACTGCCGCAAGGACTGCCCGATCACCATCTTCCCGATCGTCGAAAGCTGGCACCGCTGTCCCGTCGGGCCGGATACGGGTGCCGCACCGTGTGAGCGCTGCGGCAAACGGCATTGAACCACGTTGAATACTTGTCTTGGTGCGTTTCAGTCGTATCTTGATCAATTCTGACCCATATTCGACATTCGACGCGGAACTGACATGAGCATCGACAAAAGCCTGAAGCGGAAAAGTGCACTGGCCCGGTCGCGCAGCGTGCTGACCCGGCCCGAGCGGATCAAGACTCTGCAGGAACAGGAAAAGTGGACCGAAGGCCGCAGCCCTTTCGGCCTGCCGAAGGTCCGCGTGCAGAAGATCGTGCTGAAGAAGGTTAAGAAGGAAAAGACCGAAGAAGCCGTAGACGACAAGAAGAAGAAGTAACCCCGGCCCTTCGCCCGCTTCCCATCCATGCCTATGTCGCGCGCGTTTCTGGCGCTCGGGGGCAACCTCGGCAATCGGCAAGCTACACTGCGCCGCGCGGTTATCCGCCTGCGGGCCGAGCCATCGGTCCGCGTTGTGCGCGCTTCCTCCCTTTACGAGACTGCCCCCGTCGGCGGGCCCGACGGCCAGAACCCTTATCTCAACGGCGTTATCGAAGTTGAAACAACGCTGCCGCCCGACGCGTTGCTGACGGCACTGTTGCGCATCGAGCAGGAGTTCGGCAGGAAACGCGGTGAACTCAACGCACCGCGTACGCTCGATCTCGATGTCTTGTTCATCGACGACATTATCCGCACCGATGCCGACCCGCTGCTGCCGCACCCGCGTTTGCATGAACGCCATTTTGTGCTGGTGCCGCTGGCCGAGATCGCGCCGGATGTCATCCATCCCACTCTGAAACTCTCCACCGCGCAATTGCTCGAACGGCTGCCGGCCATCAGCGACCCGCCAAAGAAAATCGACGAATCGCCCGCGGTGGATCCGTTCGAGCTGACCGGGTTACGGGCCGTCGTCACCGGTTCCACCGGCGGCATTGGCAAAGCGATTGCTGACAAATTGACCCGTGCGGGCGCTGAAGTGATCACGCACGGCCGCCGTGCACCGGCACAACTTCAGGCCGACCTGTCACACCCGGCCGCGTGCCCTGCCCTTGTTGAACAAGCCTGGGCCATCGGCGACATCGACATCTGGGTGAACAACGCCGGCGCGGATGTTCTGACCGGCGAAGCGGCCGACTGGTCGTTCGAACGCAAGTGGCAGGAACTGCTCGCGGTCGACCTGACGGCCACCATGAAGCTTTCCCGCCTCGTCGGGGCACGCATGGTGGCGGGCCGGGGTGGAAGTATCATCAACATGGGCTGGGACCAGGCCGAGACCGGCATGGAAGGCGACAGCGGCCAACTGTTCGGCACCATCAAGGCCGGCGTGATGGCCTTCAGTCGCAGTTTGGGGCTGTCGCTGGCCCCCAAGGTGCGTGTCAATTGCGTCGCCCCCGGTTGGATCCGCACCGCCTGGGGCGAAACCGCGTCCGACACCTGGCAGGAACGCGTCCGCCGCGAGACGCCGCTTCTTCGCTGGGGCCTGCCGGAAGATGTCGCGAACACCGTGCGCTGGTTGGCCTCCCCCGCGGCGGCATTCATCACCGGGCAGACGATCCGCATCAACGGCGGCGCGGTCCGGGCGTGAGTCGCAGGGTGTTCCTTCGGGTTTTCACGCGTAAACTACAGTTTGCGACGTGACAGATGCCGCCGCGTACATCCGGCAATCGTAGTGCACGCGTCTCGCGTGCACGGGTAGTCGTGGTGACTGAACGCGTGCACGCGAGACGCGTGCACCACGATGTCACTTTCCGAAACTCACGGGCGGCCCGCTGGTATTCAGCAGATCATCGAACACTGGTTCCCGCAACGAAGGGCACGCCGATGTCGGTTCGACCGGTCCACTGGCATGAGGGGATGTTCCTTCGGCCGCACCATTTTCAAACCGCACAGCGGCACCTGCTGCACACCGTTCACCAGAACATCCGCTGGGAGACTCATCACTACTGGGGCGTGCGCAAGCTCAAGATCGATGCCGATGCCCTGACCGCGTTCCGTTTCGTCGTCCGCGAACTGGAAGCCCGCTTCCCCGACGGCACCACGCTGTCGCTGCCGGATGATGGGCCCGAGCCGTCGGTGGACTTGAAGCCGCTCTTCATGGGCCGCAATCGCGTCGACCTGTTCCTTGCGTTGCCGCAACTGCGGATCGGTTCCGCGAACCAGGTCGGCGAACAGAGTCCGCTGGGGCGCTACAAGGTCGAATCGCTGCCATTGGAAGATGAGAACACGGGCGTCAACCCGCAGCCGATGTCGATGCGAACGCTGAATTTCCGCATCATGACCGGCGACGACGATACGACTGGTTATGTCGTGCTGCCGATCGCCCGCCTCGAAAAATCGGAACGTGCCGAGGCGACGCCGAAGCTCGACGGCAGTTTCATCCCGCCCCTGCTTGCCTGCGACGGCTGGTCGATGCTGCAGGCAGACATTCTGCAGAACGTCTTTTTCCGGTTGAACAAGAAAATCGAAGTGCTGGCCTCGCAGGTCACGTCGCGCGGCATCACGTTCGACAGCCACTCGCAGGGCGACGGCCGACGGCTGGCCCAGTTGATGGCGATGAGCGAAGCCTACTCGCTGTTGAGCAACCTGGCGTTCGTCCCCGGCATCCACCCGCTGGAAGCGTATCTCGAGATGTGCCGACTGGTCGGTAAGCTCGCCATCTTCGGCGACAACATCAAACCGCCCGACCTGCCGCAGTACAACCACGATGACCTTGGCGGCTGTTTCTGGCGCGTGAAGCAGTACATCGATGCCCTGCTCAATGAAGTGGATGAACCGGTCTACCACGAACGGCCGTTCATCGGTGCCGGCATGCGCATGCAGGTGGCAATGGAGCCGGCCTGGCTCGAGGCCGCGTGGCAGATGTTCCTGGGCGTGCGCAGCAGCATCGCCGGGGAAGAGTGCGTGAAGCTGCTGACCCGTCCCGAGAAGCTGGGGCTGAAGATCGGCAGTTCGGACCGCGTCGACACGATCTTCACGAAGGGTCAGGAGGGCATGCGCTTCTCCCCCAGCCCACGCCCGCCGCGCGACCTGCCGACCGCGCCGAACCTGACCTATTTCGAGATCACCCGCGAGCCACCCACCGAATGGCAGAACGTGCAGCGCTCGCTGTCGCTGGCGATCCGCATGAAGGAAGGCGACATCGTCAGCAACATCCAGGGCTCGCGAGAACTGACCATCCGCGTCGGCAGCCAGACGGCATCGTTCCAGTTCACACTTTACGTGGTGCCGGCCGTGCGACCGGGGGGATGAACTCATTGATCGATGCGAGTAGTGACTGCCTTAGAGAAATCGGTTAAGATAACGAAGTGAAGAGGAGGGGAACTGATGTCTACCGCAGCGTTCACTACCAACGGAATCGTTCATGCCGATGGCACACTCGAAGTGCCGGGAGCGATCGCCGTTGCGCCGGGACCCGTCGAAATTACTGTTCGAACAGTGACGCCGAGTTCGAACGCCGATTTTAAGCCGACAGTCGTCAAGAAGCCGCCTGGTCCACCCCCCGGATGGAAGCCCGGAAAACTGACGGCTGCGGGCATACTGGCGGAAGTATGGACTGATGAAGACGATGAGATTCTTCGGCAGATTGAACTTGAACGCAAGTCAGCCGTATTCAGGGAGATACCCTCGTGAGCTTTCTGTTGGACACCAATATCCTGTCCGCGTACTTGAAGCATTCCCGCAAAGTGGCGCACAGGTTTGTCCAGCATTCCGGCGGGCTGTACACATCGTCAGTCGCATTGGGAGAACTCTACACGTGGGCGTTTCGAGTGCCCACCCCTTCGGCCCGCCTGTCCGCGATCGATGTCATGATTCGAGACGATATCAGCCCGATGCAGTTTGATGACGAGTGCGCCCGACGATTCGGTTGGGAGAAAAACAACCTGCGACGGCGCGGGATCGGCATCAGTCCGGTCGATCTCCAGATTGCCTGCGTCGCGCTGGTTTACGATCTCACGCTTGTTACCAACAACACCGCTGACTTTGTGAACATTTCAGGCTTGCGGATTGAAGACTGGCTGACACCGTGATCGACTCGTCATCAATGAACTGACCATCCGCGTCGGCAGCCAGACGGCATCGTTCCAGTTCACACTGTACGTGGTGCCGGCCGTGCGACCGGGGGGGATGATAAGTCTGAAGCTCTTAGAATTTCACATCCCTCCTGCCGGTTCATGGGCCGTGCGGCGGAGCGAGCCCGCTGCGCAGCGGGCAAGTCGCGGCACGAATCACCGCTACAGTCGGCATAGTTGTTAGTTGAACGCCATTTCCGCGCGGCAGATGCCTTTTTTCCGCACATTCGCCCATTTCACATCGCAAGACGTTCGAATGAATTGAAGTCCTGTTCTGATCGCGCATCGCCAATTCGGGAGCTACGCGGATGGAATCGCCGGCAGCAATGAACACATCGCCTGGTCCGGCGAGGCGGATTCTCTTTGTCGCGGCAGTCATTCTCGTCTTGCTGTTTTACTACCAAGCTCGCGGCATGCTGTGGGCACTTGTCACGCGGACGGCTGTCGTGCCGGCAGTGACCACGGGGCAGTTGATCAGTGGGGCCGACGGGCGCGGCTACTTTGCCTGGCTGCGATCACCGCTCATCGACGGCGACTTCCAGTTCGCTGATGAGTTCGCGCCGCTGTTCGCACAGAACCCCGGAAGCGGCTCGATGGGTCCGCCGACCGCGACCGGCCACACGTCAAACCCATGGCCCATCGGACCCTCGCTGGTGTGGGCACCGGCCGTGATCGTCGTTCATCTCATCCTTGAGGGCATGGGGCCGTACTCACCATGGCCCGCCGACGGATACGCGCCGCCTTACCAGCTTGCGGTCGCCGGGACAACACTTGCGCTCGCGATGCTGACACTATTCTTGACGTACGGCATTTGCCGCTCTTTCGCCGGTGCCACTGCTTCCGCGGCGGCGGCAGCGTTGATCACGCTGGGAACACCGTTCGTCTGCTACGCGACCGTCGAAATGTCCATGGCGCATGCTCCGGCAAGTGCTGCCCTGTCGCTGTTCGTTTTCGTCTGGCTGCGGACATTCGGAAACAAACGCCCGCGACGATGGGTCGCACTCGGCTGCCTGCTTGGCCTTGTCTGCCTGATGCGCTGGCAACTCGCGACGTTCGCCATGCTGCCGGCACTCGAGGCGCTCTGGCTGGCGACGCGAGCCGATGCCTGGCCGACGCGTTTCGGCCTGATGGTCAAACTCGCCATCGCCGGATTGGCTACTCTGGTCGTTCAGATCCCCCAGGTTGCGGCCAAGCAGATCGTTTACGGCCATCCCGTTGGCGGATTGCTGAGGGTCGCGAAGAACTGGTCCGAGCCATCCTTCTGGACGGTTCTGGCTTCCACTGATCGCGGACTGTTCTATTGGACGCCCATCGCCTTCGCGGCACTGGCCGGTCTGATCTGCCTGGTGGTGCGAACTCGGCACCCGGCATTGATGATCGTGACGACGGCCATCGCTGTCCACATCTACACGATCGCGGCCCTGTTCGGTGAAGAGGTGTTTCTCGGGTCATCATTCGGGTTCCGCATGTTGAGCGAGGCGACCATCCTGATGGCACCCGGGATCGCACTGTTTTTTCACCCGGCACGCAGGCGAACGGCTCGCTGGGCTGCAGTCGGCGGCGGCTTGCTTGTGGGGTGGAATCTGCTCCTGCTTGGCGTCTATCGACATTACCTGGGAGGCTCGCAAGGCGGCAGCCCGGCGGAAGTTTGCGCGATGGCGGCGCGCTACTTCATACTTCGACCTCTCGAGGCGATCATCATCCTGGCCTTGGTCGGCTGGATGATGGCGATACCCTTCGCCGCATTACGGAATCACCGCGGCAACTTCGCACAACCGAATGCGGAACAGGACGCGGATACCTGTACCAGGGCGATCGGAAGAATGGCTGCAATTCGGCATCGCGTTCTCACCCTGCTGCTTTTCAAAGGGAAGAACATACGGCATTCGAAATGACTGAGGTTCAGTTCGCGAATAGCACTGGATTCGTCGGCGATCCCGTGGAGTACGCGTCTCGCGTGCTCGTGAGAGACGACGGAACTCGGACTTCCAATCACGCCTCTCTTGAAGCCACGTAGTGGTAGTTCAGAATATCATGCGGCAACGTCGATACACTCACGTTCCTGAAACCTGGATCGGCCAGCATCTTCAGCGCCAGTTCCTTGCCCCATGCGGCACCGAGACCCGGGCAGCCGCCGGATCATCGAGTGGGCGTGACACTCTCTACCATCGAGTTGCCTGCCGCTCCCCTGACAGGTCCTGCCCCTATCGTAAACGGCAGGGGCACTCCTACTTACACCAACTCCTTCACCAATCCGTCGGCTTCGCCGCCCTGGAAGTCCCGGGGTAGCGGCACGCCCATGCGGTCGAACACCGTGCTCCAGAGGTTGCCGAGGCGGACGTCTTTCTTGACGATATGGCCCTGGTGTTTCACACCGAGCTTTGCGCCGCCGGCGAGCATGGTCGGCAGATGATGGTTATGGTGCGCGTTGATCGACCCGCCGCTGCTGCCGTACGTCAGCAGGGTGTGATCGAGAAGCGAGCCGCCGCCATCCGGAATCGACTTCAGTTTGTTGAGGAAGTAGGCCCATTCCTCCATGTACCAGATGTCGGCCTTGGTGAACCATTTCAGCTTATCCGGGTCTTCGCCGTGGTGCGTCATTTCGTGGTAGTTGTACGGGTTGCCTTGATCGCGCCAGGCACCGGTGCCATCCTGGCCATCCATGCGGCACATGTAGGAGATGACGCGCGTGCTGTCGGTACGAAGCGCCAGCGCCACCACGTCGAACATGAGCCGTTGGTAGCGACGGTATTCGAGACCGGCCTTATCGGGGTCAAGCCCCTGCTCTTTGCCGAACACGAGTTCTTCGACTTTCGGTTTCGGCCGGCGCAGCCATTCCTTGCCGTCCTGCATCTGGCGTTCGAGGTCGCGGATCCCGGTGAGGTACTCGTCGAGCTTGCGCTTGTCGTCGGCCCCGAGTGCGGATTCGAGCTTCTTCGCCTCCGTTCGCAGCGAATCGAGAACGCTGGTCCGGCGGATGAACTCCGCTTCGCGCTGTTTCACTGATTCGGCCGTCTCGGGTCGGAAGAGTTGATCGAAGAGCAGGTGCGGCCGATTCTCCGAAGGGATCGGCATGCCGCTGGCGTTCCACGACAGCGTTTGATCCTGGTTGCCGCCGAACCCGGTGCCGCGTTTGATGCCCAGCGTCAGCGACGGAAAGCGGGTTGCCTTGCCGATCGCCTGGGCAAGTTCCTGGTCGCAGGAGATGCGGAGCTTGGCACTGGCGCTATGGGTATTTGTGCCGGTAAGGAACGTACGTTCGCCCGTATGCCCGCCCCCGTGCGTGAGCTTCAGCCCGGAGACGATGGTGAAGTCGTCGCGCAGGCCTTCGAGCGGCTTGAGAATCGGCGTGATGGCGTAGTTCTTCCCGGAATCGCCCGGGGTGAAGTCGCGGCCGTTCAACCCGAGGCCGAAGTAACAGAATACCGCCCGGCGAATCGGTTCCGGCGCCTTCGGTGAAATGCCGCGGACGTGCATCGCATCGAGCCAGGGAAGGGCCAGCGAAACACCGGCCCCTTTGAGGAACGTTCGGCGGGGAATCGGTTGATGCTTGAGAATGTTCATATCGCTTATGCCTTGCCCCCCTCTTCCCTGGTGGAAGAGGATCTGAGTGTGTGAGTATTCCGCGGACCGCTGTTTACTTCGTACCGAATGCTTCGCTGGCCGCGATGGCCTCGATCAGCGAGCGAATCTTGTAGTCGTTCTTTTTCAGACTTTCCGCGAGCGAATCAATCATGGCACTGTCGGTATACCCGACCGGGCGGCCGAGGGCGTACGTCGTCATTTTTACACTGAATGCCCTGGCGAACTTCTCTTTCTTCGCCACCAGCAGCGCTTTGTACTGTTCCAGCGTGACGAACTTCGTGCCGTCCGTGAAGGTACCGCTCACATCCAGTACCGGGGCCTGATTTGCGCGGAAACCTTCGCCATTGGCCTTTTCCCGCCACTGGCCGATGGCGTCGTAGTTCTCGAGCGCCAGGCCGAACGGATCGAGTTTCGCATGGCAGGAAGCGCAGATGGCGTCGGTGCGGTGCAGTTCGATCCGCTGCCGGACGGTCAGGCTTTTCCCCGCGGTGTTCGGCTGAATCTCCCCGGCGTTCGGCGGCGGATCGTTCGGCGGATCGTTGAACAGTTCGCGCAGCACCCAGGACCCGCGGCGCATTGGCAGGGTGCGCGTGCCATCGGCAAGGAACGTCATCAACCCCGCCATGCCGAGGACGCCGCCGCGGTGATGCTCGGGCCCGATCGCCACGCGGCGGAAGTCCGACCCTTTCACCCCGTCGATTCCGTAATGCTGCGCGAGACGTTCATTGATGACGACAAAGTCGCTGTTGAGGAACGCGGTGATCGGTTCGTTCGATTTGAGCACTTCGGCGAAGAACTCGTACGGTTCGCGAATGGAGGCCTGCTCCAGAGCCTTGTCGTAGTTCTTGTAAATGGCTGCCGGTTGAATCGAACCGAACTCCCGCACGGAAAGCCATTGCCCCCCGAAGTTCCGCACGAACTGATCGGCCTTCGGGTCGGCCAGCATTCGACGAACCTGGGCGGCGGCGACGGCCGGGTCTTTCAACTTCCCGGCGGCGGCCAGCGCGAACAGTTCGTCATCCGGCATCGAACTCCAGAGGAAGTATGAGAGACGCGACGCGAACTCGTACCCGGAAAGGGGCCGCGGCTTGCTGCTCGCCCCTGCCGGTTCGCCGAGAAACAGGAAGCTCGGGGAGCAAAGGACACGCTGCAACCCCGCCCGCATGGCGAGCGGGAACGACAGTTTGCCGTTCTCCAGACTGTCGCGGACGATGGCGACAATCGCATCAATCTCACCCGGGGTCACCGGCCGGCGGTAGGCCTTCGGCAGGAACTTCGCGATGATCTCACGCGCGTAGGTGAGATCGCTTCGTTTGTCGCCATCGAAGAAGAGTGATGCATGGCTTGCGGGGGGCCATTCCTTCTGGATCGGCCCTTCGATCGTAATGGATTCGATCTGCAGGCGGGGCAGCTTCTCGATGTCCATCTTCGGGTTGTAGATCGACTTCGGTCCTTTCCAGGTGTTGAGCTTCTCAAGCACCCCATCCAGGCGGATTCGCAGTTCGTCGAGTTCCTTCTGCGGGGCCTTGGCGGTGGCCTTCTGCTCGCGATCACGGGATAAGCCTGTCATCTCCCGGGCCAGCTTGAACTGTTCCGGTTCCGGGATCACCGCGTCTTCCGTATGGTTCCAGAGCAGGCCGAAGACCTGAGGGCCTTTGACTTCGCCATTGGCGGGACCACGCAGGAAGACCACGGTCGGGGTGACGCCCGACGGGTCGAGTTCGACTTCCTTCTCGACCTGGATCGGCGACTTCATCGCGTACTGCACGCGGAACTTGTTCTTCTCGGTGCGGCCGCGGTTGTCCACTTTCGCCTTGATGGTGATGCGATAGTCGCCGTCCTGCGTCACCGTCTTGCCCACCGCGAAGTGGGCGATGACGCCCCATCCTTCGAGCGCCTTGTTGTACGTCGGCCCGCCCTGGAGGAACTCGATGTACTCGGGCTTCACAAAGACACTTTCGGCCCCGCGCGGGATCCGGTGCGGCGAATTGGCGTACGGTTCGACCGTCTTGCCCGGCGGCTTGGCCCG
>JBBQII010000054.1:0-11158 GCA_038324795.1 Gemmatales bacterium | reverse complement strand
TTGATGTGCCTGACCGGTACATCGCTGTTGCGGAAGTACTCGACATTGACCCAGTAGACGTTGCCATCGGCAACGCAGAAATACAACTCGGGTCCGTACTGCGCGATCGGGGCCGAGATGTTGGAATCGATCTGATACTCGTGACGGATCGTGTTCTGCCGTTCGGCGTATTTGTCGACGACGAACACCGTACGATCCGCACTGGCGACGATCAGGAACTCGCCATAGGTCAGCGGCGCCTGTTCAACCCTGCGGTTGGCCTGAAGTTCCCAGAGAATACGCGGTTTGTCCTCGGTGCCGATCTCACTATACTCAGCCAGCTTGCTCAGGTTGCTGACCATGGCCATCGACGGCGCGCGATTGCCCGTCTCATTGCGGTACGGAGTTCGCAACGTCGGGAGCATCGCCAGCGATGGCGAAACATCGCGCGAGTAATAAGTGTACGGCGGCTTTAAACTCCTCAACAACGTCAGCGACGGGGAGATGTTCGATGTGGAAGTCAACTCGCCGGTTTCCTGTGGCTTGATCGAAAGTCCAGTCGGCGGATCGGGGCTTTCGATGAGCCGCGGCCGTGTAAAGCCGCGGCGCACGTCCTCCGGATCCAGACCGACAGAGATCAGCCGATTGTTCGACAGTACCACATAGCACTGATGGTTGTCAGCCGCGAGTCCCGCGGCCACGGTCGACGGCAGTTCGACGTTGTACTTCATTTTGCCGTTAACGCGATCCAGTACGTACAGGCGCGGGCCGTTGACGACCATCACCAGGTTGCGGTTGGCCGCCAGGCCGAAAACCGGAACATAGCGCTTGGGCATGTTCATCCGCCAGATTTCACCGCCGGTCGCCAGATCGAGGACGACGACGACGTTGCCGCGAGTCTGCACGAAGACCTGATTGTCGATCATCTGCACCGATGCGAGACCGTCACTGCGATTCTCGACCGGGGCAACCTCTTTCCAGGCCATCTGCAGATTCAGGCGATCGAGATCGCGCAGCGTCGGCACCGATGGCTGAATGTACGTGGTGGTGTCACCCTGCCCGAAGGCAGGTGCGGCGGCCAGCAACAGGCCGACGAACGCGACCGTGCGAATGCTCATGGAAGAATCTCCGGGATATGTCCCGATGCAGAATAACACGCCGGATCGGCAAATCCCAGCAGACATGGACGAATCGGCACGGAAGACCGTGCCGGACGTAACGGTTGTAGGGGCTGGCAAACGCTACGGCAGCGTCACGCTCCGGGCCGTGGCCTCGGCGTTGCGCGCCACTTCGACGATGCGCAGTTCGAGCGGCCCCCTCCCCAGGCCCGCCTCCCGATAGAAGTCAACCGGCGTCGGGGTCGGCTTGCCGTTCACCGATGTGATGATCCAGCGACCGCGTTCCAGCAACTCTTTCAGTTTCGCCTCGGCAGGGCTGCCACGGTCAACATCGCGGATGTAGACGCCTTCCGGCAGCGGCACGTCGGCACTGGCGACGCTGCCATAGTCGATGCGCAGCCCGTGTACCGCCGCCGGCCGTCGTGTCGCGATCACCGGGCCGGGGTACTGGAACTTCGCCAGTCGCACGTTGACTGCCCGGGTGCGGTTGCCGAACGACAGTACTTTCAACGCGATCTCCGATCCCGCCATCGCGGTGCCGACTTCCAGGAACAGTTCATCGTAGTCGCGGATCGGCACGTTGTTGACAGCGGTGATGATCTCGCCCACCGCCAGCCCGGCCCGCCGTGCGGGGGTGCCTTCGCTGACAAGATCAATGACTGCCCCGGCCCGTTCAAACGCATTGAGGTTGTCGACGCCGACGCCCAGGAACCCGTACTCGACTTCCTCACCGCGCTTCAGCACTTCGATGATTCGCTTGATCCCCGGCGTCAGCGGCACCGCGAAGCCGCCCGCCGCATCGCCTCCGATGACCGCGGCCATCGAGTTGGTCAACGCGATCATTTCGCCGTCCATGTTCAGCACGGCCCCGCCGCTGCAGCCGACGTTCAGCCGCAGGTCGGTCTGCATCAGCGTTCCCAGGTGGTGCAGTGTCCGCCCGCGATCATTCTCCGGGGTGGCCAAAGGGGCTTTGCGACGCAGATTGCCGATGATCCCGTGCGTGGCCGTCGCCCCGCCATCGCGGAAACCGGCCGCGAACGGGTTCGCCAGGCCGACGACAAAGTCGCCCTTGCGGGCAAGTTGGCCTTCGCCGAACCGCAGCGGCTTCAGGTTGGCGGGCGGGCTGATCAGTTTCAGCACGGCCAGATCGCTGCGGCCATCGGCGGCAAGGATGTCCGCATAGCTACCCGCGACGCCCGGAAGGCGGACGAAGATCTTGGTGGCGTTCTGCACGACGTGGAAGTTCGTGAGGATCAGGCCCGACGCATCAATGACAACACCGCTGCCGTATGATTCAGGCAACGGGTCGGGGTTCGCAAGGTCGAGCCGACGCAGCAGGTCCTTGCGTGAAGGATCGGCAAAGGCGGTGTTCAAAGGACGGGCGTCGAAACCGCCAAGTCGGCCTTCGGGCCCGCCGGACAGGGCATTGAAATCACGGTAACGTTCGCTGCGTGAGACCAGAATGCAGGCGATCGACGGCTGCGCGTCGTCGATCACTTTACGCAGACCGTCCTGCAGGATCTGCAATTCGCGCGTCGGTTGGGCGCCCGCGAACGCGGGCAGCAGCAGGACTGTCAGTGAAACCATCAGCAATCGCGGCATGAGAGCGCCTCCCACGGGCGGGCACCGTTGTTGTAGCATCTGGCAGCCGATCCGGGGTGATTCAGTCGCGACGGGGCTTGAACAGCGCCGTAACCTTTAGAAGGCGGGCACGTGGGGATCCGCCGATCCGGTCGCCCGGCAGGAAGAAATCATGAGTGGATACAAGCAGTGGTACCTTACGCGCGAACAGGTCCGCGCGATCGATCGACGCGCCGTGGCTGAGTACGGCATGAACTCGCTGGTGCTGATGGAGAACGCCGGCCGTGGCGTTGCCGTCCTGGTGCGCCGGCTGAACCCGGAGAAGAAACTCGTCACGATTCTGTGCGGGCCGGGCAATAACGGCGGCGACGGTTTCGTGATCGCCCGCCACCTGGAGAATCACGGCTGGCCGGTACGCGTCTGGCTGTTCGCGCCGGTGCGTGACAGTACGGCCAACGTCCTTGAGTTCGGGATTTCTCCCGATCTGTCGGCGGATGCGGAAGCGAACTTTCGCATCCTGGCACGCTCGGGGCGGGAGATCACCTTCGTCGACAGTTCCAGGCCGGCGCTGCCTGAGGCGACACTGAAACAGCTGACCGGGGAGATCACACTCAATGAGTGTTGGATCGTCGATTGCCTGTTCGGCACGGGTCTCGACCGGCCGTTGGACGCGCCATTCGATGAAATCGCGGCCATGATCAACGCCGGCGGCAACCCGGTACTGGCGGTCGACATTCCCAGCGGGCTCGACGGCGACACGGGCGAGCCGCTCGGCACCACCGTGAAGGCGGCGCACACGGCCACGTTCGTTGGCTGGAAGCGCGGCTTCGAGGCCGAGAGTTCGCACCCGTGGATCGGCGAAGTGCACACCGTCGATATCGGCGTGCCGAAGCGACTGGTGGGCGAGTATCGCAACGCCTGACGGCGGAGGGGCCGCGATGGACGCGATGGCATTCCTCGACAAAGGCACACGGCCGAAGAAACAGCCGATCTACGTGCTGGCCGGGGACGAGGACTTTCTGAAACGCCGTTGCCAGCACGCGCTGATCAGCGGGCTGCTGGGCGATGCCGACCCGTCGTTGGCGCTGTCGGTCTACCCGGGCGACAAGGCCGACCTGTCAACCATTCGCGGGGAACTGGAAACGCTGCCGTTCCTCTGCGATCTGCGGCTGGTGATTGTCGAACAGGCGGACCCGTTCGTAACGAAGCATCGCAGCGGGCTGGAAAAGTACCTCGAAAAACCGTCCGGATGCGGCATCCTGATTCTCGATGTCAAATCCTGGCCGGGGACGACGAAGCTGGCGAAGGCCGTACCCGACCCGGCCACACTCGTTTGCAAGGCACCCGCGGGCTTCAAGCTGGCGGGCTGGTGCATCGAATGGTGCCAGGCCCAGTACGAACGCAAACTGCTGAAGAACGCTGCCGAACTGCTCGTCGAACTGGTCGGCGCGCAGATGGGCCTGCTCGATTCGGAACTGGCGAAACTGGCGGTGTTCGTCGGCAAGAAGTCTTCGATCGACGCCGCCGACGTGGATGCACTCGTCGGTCGCAGCCGCTCGGCCAACGTGTTCAAGATCATGGATGCTGTCGGCGACGGCAAACCCGCGCAGGCGCTCGGCATCCTCAGTGAATTGTTCGAGGAAGGCGAGGCCCCGCTGGGAATCGTCGGCGCGCTTGGTTCGCAGCTTCGAAAGCTGGCGATGGCCGGCCGGCTGTACCGCCTCGGTGCCTCTGTCGATCAGGCGATGGATCAGGCCGGCGTGGCCAGTTGGCCGCAGGCGCGTGCCTCCGCGCGGCTGCAGATGAAGCACCTTGGCCAGAGCCGACTCGACAAACTGTACGAATGGCTGGTCGACATCGACCAGGGAATGAAGGGCGGCAACCCGCTGCCGGAAAAAGTGCAGTTGGAGAGGCTGATCGTACGCCTGGCGCGCGAACGTGGATAGTTTGTTGTCATATCTGGTGAAGTTGTGACCAACGCGAACGACGCAAGGCGACACCGTAAGCGGCGCGACGGGTATACAATCACCGGAACGGTATTTGCCCACCGTTGGATCAGATATTCCCATCGTTCCCCGGAGTTCCTCCATGAGACTGTTGAAATTCACTGCCTGCGCGACGCTCGGCATCCTGATCATTTCTCTGCCGACCTCGGCCGCGCCAAAGCCGGCTGACGTGAATGCCGCCACCGAGAAGGCAGTCGCGTTCCTGAAGACCAAGCAGAACCCCGATGGCAGCTACGTCGCCAAGTTCGGCCCCGGCGTGACGGCACTCGTGACCGCCGGCCTGGTCCGCACCGGCCACGGCGATGACCCGGCCGTCAAGAAGGCGATGGAATACCTCGAGAAGAACATCCAGGCGGATGGCGGCATCTACAACAAGCAACTCGAAAACTACACCACCTGCGTCTCGCTCATCGCCTTCAAGGAAGCCAACACCACCGGCCAGTACGACAAGGTGATCGCGAACGCCGCCAAGTACCTGAAGTCGCTGCAGATCAAGAGTGACGACGACAGCTTCGGAGGCGTCGGCTACGGCGGCAAGGGACGGCCTGACCTGTCCAACACCGGCTTCTTCGTGGATGCCCTGCTCGCCGCGGGTGTGCCCAAGGATGACCAGGCCATCAAGGATGCACTGATCTTCGTCACCCGTTGTCAGAACCTGCCGGGTGAAGTGCAGAAGTCCGCCTGGGCTGCCAAGACCAGCGCGGAGGACAAGGGCGGCTTCATCTACGACCCGAGTGCCACGGCCGGCAAAGGCGGCAAGAAAAGTGACCGCGTGACTGCCGCAGGGGGCCTGCGTTCCGAAGGTGGCATGACTTACACCGGCCTGAAGAGTTTCCTGTATGCCGGCGTCGACAAGAAAGACCCGCGCGTCGAAGCCGCGCTGACGTGGATCAAGAAGCACTACACGCTGGCGGAGAACCCGGGCATGGGCGACGCCGGCCTGTTCTACTACTACCACACGTTCGCCAAGGCGATGAGCGCGCTGGGCGAACCCATGTTCGAAGACGCGGCCGGCAAGAAGCACGATTGGAAGCAGGAACTGTTCGACACGCTGACGAAGGCCCAGGCGGCCGACGGCAGTTGGACGAACAAGAACCCCGGCTTCGGCGAAGGCTCACCCGAGCTGGCCACCGCGTTCGCCGTTCTGGCGCTCAGCTACATCGGGAAGTAGTCAGCTTCCGAAACTTGCCCTGCGCAAACGATCGCGCAGGGCGAGCCATTCGGGCCGGTCCGGCGGCATCCAGGCGACGATGCCGTCAAGGCCCAGCCCATCCAGTTCATGCAACAAATCGTACAACCGTTCGGCATACGCTTCGGGCGTCGGTATGATGACACGTTCAATCACGCCCGAAACTCCCGTCGGCGCGGGTACGATCGCCCCTATATTCCGTCCCATCAACATTTCAACATCGATTGATTCCAGACACAGCAACGTCGTATGCGGCGAATAGTGCCGCTCGAGCATGCCGGGTGACGGCAGCGGCCCGCTGCTTGAGGGGTCGAACATCGCGAACGGACCGACGAGTGCTTCCAGCATCGCCAGCGGGATCGGCCCCGGCCGCAGCAAGCGCGGAACAATGCCGGACAGATCAACCACGGTCGATTCGATTCCGGCCGTGGTCGGCCCGCCGTCGAGGATGGCATCGATCCGGCCATCGAGGCCGGCACGCACATGCTCGGCGCGCGTCGGCGACAGTTCCGAACTGCGGTTGGCACTCGGGGCCGCGATCGGCATCCCGGCCACTTCGATCAGCGCCCGGGCGACCGGATGGGCCGGCGACCGCAGCGCGACCGTCGGCCCGCCGCCGGTGACGATATCGGGCACGCGCTCGCTGCGAGGCAGCACCAAAGTCAGCGGCCCGGGCCAGAACGCTGCCGTCAGCGCCGCGGCCGACGCAGGCCATGCCGCCGCCAGCGATCGGGCCGACACGTCGTCGTTCACATGTACAATCAGCGGATTGTTCGACGGCCGTCCCTTGGCCTGGTAGATTCCCGCGACCGCGGTCGGGTCGAGCGCATTCGCCCCCAACCCGTAGACCGTCTCCGTCGGAAACGCCACCAGGCCGCCCGCACGGAGGATCGCCGCTGCGCGGGCGATCGCAGCGTCGTCAGCGGTCCAATCGTGGGTCAGGTGATTCAACGAAACAATCCCCTTGCTTACGGGGATTGTAGCAATGCGGGTCGGCAGGTTCTTCAGCGCAACGCATTCAGGCGATTCAGCAGTTCATGCTGTGTCTCCTGGATCTCGTCCATTCGATGCTCGATCCGATCGAGTTCGATCACAATCGACCGGAAGGCCGCGTGGATCGCGGGAGGAAGCGACATTGACGCACCATTGTCAAGTTTGCTCTCCAACCGGCTGACGGCTTTGTTGATCATGTTGTCGAAACTGCGGACAAACGGTCGGGTGAACGGCATGCCGGCTCGCCAGAACATCCGCAGGAACCGCTTGGCGCTTTTTTTGATGATGGACATCGATCCGATCCCATGTCAGGAGTGTATCTGTGTTCGGAAGCTCAGGCCGCCCTGCGATCCAATCCGACGCCCGGATTACGCACCACCCGGCCCCGAGATTCTTCGATTGCCTGCGCGTAGAGCGCTGCCACCCGGCCCCAGTCGTGATTGCGGCGAATGTGTGCCGCCGCCGCCGCACCGATCCGTTCGCGCCGTCGGGAATCTCGCGCCAGGGTCAGCATCTCGCGGGCCAGCGACTCCTCGAAACGGTCATTCCAGTCGACCTTGACCACCACATCATCGGGATATCCGGCGAAGGTATCGACGTTGGTCACGATCGTCGGCACCCCCGCACCGAGCAGCGAGAACAGCCCGGCGGAGGTTTCGCCGTTGGTCGGCGGCCGCCGCAGATTAATGCCGATGTCCGCACACTGGGCCAGTGCCTCGAAGTCATCTAACGGAATCCGCCCGAGAATGCGGACACGTGAACCCAGTCCCAGGGAGGTGGCGACCGCCTGGAGATTGATGAACGTGGGACCGGCGAACACAAAGATCGCATCGCGGTTCACCTCCGCCAGAATGCGGAATGCCTTGAGCGCCTCATTATTCAGTTTCGACGGAGCGACAATTCCGAAACTGCCGACGACGAGCGACTCGGCCGGCAAGCCGTACCGAATACGCAGTTCGGTCCTCTGTCGCGGAGAAAGCGACTCGCGGCGGGAGACGCCGAATGGAATCACTCTTACCTGTTCCGCCCATGAAGGATCGATCTCCACCGCCTTGGCGGCGTTCCACTGTTCATGAACGACAACGCTCGATGCGCGGTTGAACACACCACGATTGAGATACTGTCCGTGCTGGCGCAACTCATCGGTGAATGGCAAGGGGTCTTTTGCGAGATCGAGCTTGCGGCGAAGCAGTGCCCGCAACCCTTCCGAGCGAATTTCAAGCAGTTCCCGATCAACAATCGAGCGGTCGCTCGCACGCTTGGCGGCGTTGAAAAAGTAATCGCCCAGGAAGAAATCATGCAGAGTGACGACACCGGGATAGTGCGCCATCATGCGGTAAATGAACTCATGGTATCTGGCGTTGTTCCCCATCTGGTACAGGATGCCCGCGTAGTCGATGGCGGTCGTGCGCGCGGGGAACAAGTTGAAGTTGTAGGCACGAACTTCGCGATCAGCCAAGGCAGCGTTCGGAACGTAGCCGTCGTCGTGATAGATGTCGACCGCGTAGTGTTCGTTCAAGCTCGCGATGAGGGAAGCGGCATAGTCGGCAATTCCGGAGGCCTTGGGCGGCATCGGCGAGAAAACGGCGATACGCGGCTTTGGTGCCTGCGCGCGGCGGGTACGGATAGTGACCGGTCGATCGGCCAGTTTCTCGAAGGCGTCGAGTGTATTCCCGGCGACAGCCTTCCATGTGAACGCACGCGCTTGAGCCAGCCCGCGTTCAGCCATGTTTCGCCGAAGTGTCTCGTCGCCAAGCATGCGACCTATTTCGAGTGACAAGGCGTTCAGGTCGGTGCTGTTGACGAGGATACCGGCATCGCCGACCACTTCAGGCTGGGATGAGTTGTTCCCGGCGATGACCGGAACCCCGCACAGCATGGCCTCGAGTATCGGCAACCCGAAGCCTTCGTATTCGGATGGGAACACAAACAATGTTGCATGCTGGTAGAGCGTCAGCAACGTTGTGTCCGACACTCCGTCGGTGACAACCAGACGGTTCCGAACCCCGTAGATGTCCGCAATAATCTTCAACATCCCGGCCGTTGGTTCGTCCAACTTGCAGGTGATCACAAGTTGATGCGTCTTCCTGACTCGCTCAGGCAACATTCCGAAGGCGTGAACCAGGCCTTCCATATTCTTCCGGCTGTCGCCGCCGCCGACGTTGAATACGTACGGTGAATGAATGCCCAGTTCGTTCAACAGAGCATGCCCGGCCTGGTCGGAACGCCGGTCTCCCGCCGGAAAGAACAGATCGGGTTGTCCGCCGGTGCTGATGTTCACTGCAACGCCCGGGCGCAACCCCAGCAACTTCTCGCAATCCGCCCGGGCAGAATCCGAGATCGCCAGGAGGCGATCGTAACTCTTCAATGTCTGAAGGGAGTCGTAATAGTGTTCGCCGGCTTCCCGATTCGCAAGATAACGCTCTGGAAACAGAAAAGGGATCAAGTCGTACAAGATGCAGGCAATTCGCGGCGAATTCCGACCGGCACGCGGCAGGGTGAAGCGGCTGAACGGCAACGTCAGCAGGATCACGTCATACCGATCGCGACCGAAGCGGGTTAACTGCCCGATATCGCTGATCGTTTCCGACGCCCACCTGGCCGAACTCGAGCCGGCGACAGGTCGTTCGCGTTCCCAGGAGAACAAGTCCTGCGGGAGTTGTTCATGTCGGATCAATTCAAATTGATGAGTGCTGTCCAACGCGTGCAGCGCTTCGACCAGTGCCTCCACATAGCGCCCGATTCCCCGACCGCGGGAGTCCGGATGCTGCATGCCGAGCAAGTCGATACCGATGCGCACGTGAAGGGCCCCTCGAAAAGGAACTGGTCTTGAAGGCGGAATGTGCCATATCCTCCAGTCGACATCGAGTCAACATCTCTGTGCGCGGCACCACCGCCACAGCAGCTTGTTGAGGTCAGTCCCTCGTTGTCCGCAGGGATCGATTGACGGCTTGCTGAAACTACGCTATTTGCCCGGCTCGTTCGCGATTCGTTGCAATTTGCAGAATCCGCAGAAAGACTCCGCCTTTTCGCAAGGTGTCTTCAAAATCGGGTTCCAGGAGCAGAGCAGCGGCAGCGGTGATCACTTTAGGAGGTTCGGTCATGGCTCGTACCACACACACACCGTCGACCAAGTGGACAGATGTGCAAAGCAACTTGACCAAGGCGTTTCTTCGCGCTCCTCTTGGGGCGGTCGCTCCCGAGATGAACCGTTTCCGCGGCATCAAGCGGATGCTCGCACGCAAAACCGCCAGCGTCGTCTCGTACCTGTCGAGCTTCCTCACCCGCCAGCAGCGTGAGTACAACGACGCTGTTGCCAAAGCGGTCGAAAGCCTGGCCCACGGCATGCATGTGAACGAGAAGATCATCCGCGATCTGCAATCGCAGTATGCCGCAGCTCAGCCTCCGGCACAAGACTCCACGGCGGACGTCGGCGGCACGACCGGGAATACTTCGTGGGAAGGCGTTCCGACCCACGACTTCAGCGAGATGTTGCACGCGCTTCGCGGCCGGATGATGAAGGCGATGCCGCCGGGCGGCCAAACGATCCTGAGCGGTGGTTGCGCGGGAGGCTGGTACTTCCGCTGGTTCGCGGAGAACTACCCCACCGTCACTCGTCACATCGGGATCGAGGCCTACTCACCAAAACCCGACGATCTGCCGGAGAACGTCGAATGGCATGCCGACACGCTCGGCCACATGAACAGCGTCAAATCCGAAGAAATCGACCTGGTCTTCTCCGGCCAGACCATGGAACATATCTGGCCGTACGACATTACGAACTTCCTGCTCGAAACACACCGTGTCCTCAAGCCGGGCGGCTGGGTTGTGCTCGACAGCCCCAACCGTCGGTTCACGCATCCGAATCATTGGGTTCATCCCGAACATACGGTCGAATACACCGTCGACGAAATCGTCGACCTGATGTCGATCGCAGGGTTCGACAACATCCGGGTAAAGGGCATCTGGCTGTGCTACGACTACGAGAACCACCGCGTCCTGTCGTATGACGTCAATGCCGGCGGCCCGGACTGGCCGGCCCGGCGACGCATGATGGAAGCCGAAGCCCGACCCGCCGACAGCTTCATCTGGTGGGTGGAAGGCCAGAAGAGCGAGATGCCGCGCCGACCGGACGCGTGCGGCCTGTACCTGAAATCAGCGGAGATCTACGATCGCGTATGGCCGATCGTGCAAGGTCGCTTGCGAAAAATCATCGGTGAGATGAGCGTGGAAGGCAAGCACCGCATCCTGACGCAAACGAAGGGCACGGAGGGAAACCTCCTGCACGGACC
>JBBQII010000053.1:0-11231 GCA_038324795.1 Gemmatales bacterium | reverse complement strand
GCCCGATGCACACCGGCCCCTACACGGACTGTGAGATTGGCAAGCGCGTCATCGTGATCGGCGGCGGCAACACGGCCATCGACGTTGCCACCGCCGCCGTCCGCCTCGGGGCGGATGAGGTCACGATTGCCTACCGCCGCGGTGAAGCCGCCATGCCGGCATTCACCTACGAGCACCAGTTGGCACAGACCGACGGCATCCGCTTCGAGTGGTTCGCACAGCCGGTGCGGGTGGTGGTCGCTGCAGGTCGCGCGGCCGGCGTCGAATTCGTGCGAACCCGTCCCGATCATCCGCATTCGCGCGAAAGCAAGCTGCAGCAGGTTGCGGGGTCCAATTTCGTGCTGCCGTGCGACATGGTCATCAAAGCGCTGGGGCAGGAACCACTCCTGGAACTGATGACCGCATTGCCGAACCTGAAGATCGCGCGTGATCAGGTCATCATTGACCCGGCAACCGGGGCCACGTCGGTATCGAAGCTCTTCGCCGGCGGCGATTGCATCCGCGGCGGCGGCGAGATCGTCGACGCTGTGGAAGACGGTAAGATCGCCGCCCGCGGAATCCACCAGTCATTCGTTCACGCCTAGCGCGCGGAGTCCATCATGCCGGATCTGTCGAGCGAATTCTGCGGCGTCAAGTCACCCAACCCGTTCTGGCTGGCGAGCGCTCCGCCCACCAATTCGGAGTACCAGGTCCGCCGGGCCTTCGATGCCGGCTGGGGCGGCGTCGTCTGGAAAACGCTGGGACATGAACCGATCGTCAACGTGTCATCCCGCTATGGCGCGATTGACTATGACGGCCGAAAGATGCTCGGCTTCAACAACATCGAGTTGATCTCCGACCGCGCGCTCGAAGACAACCTCACGGAAATCGGCCGGGTCAAGAAGGCGTATCCAAAGCATGCGATGTGGGTGTCGCTGATGGTCGAGTCGAGCCAGCAAGCCTGGCACGACATCGTGAAACGCACACAGGATGCCGGGGCCGACGGCATCGAACTGAATTTCGGCTGCCCGCATGGCATGAGCGAACGCGGCATGGGTGCGGCCGTTGGCCAGGTGCCTGACTACGCATGCATGATCACTGAATGGGTGAAAGAGGCCGCCACGATCCCCGTGATTGTGAAGCTGACGCCGAACGTCGGCGACGTAACGGTAGTGGGCCGGGCGGCGGTCCGCGGCGGGGCGGATGCCCTGTCGCTGATCAACACAATCAACAGCGTGATGGGGGTCGATCTCGACACCTTCGCGCCGAAGCCGGCCGTCAACGGTAAAGGCAGCCACGGCGGTTACTGCGGCCCGGCAGTCAAGCCGATCGCGCTGAACATGGTGTCATCACTGGCCGCCGACCCGGCCATCAAGGTGCCGATCTCGGGCATCGGTGGCATCCAGGCCTGGCAGGACGCTGTGGAGTTCTTCCTGCTCGGGGCATCGTCGGTGCAGGTCTGCACGGCGGTTATGCATTACGGATTCCGCATCATCGAACAGTTGACATCGGGCCTCGAGAACTGGATGCGTGAGAAGGGGTTCAACACCATCGCGGACTTCCGCGGCAAGTCAGTCAACCGCATCAAGCACTGGGGCGATCTCGACCTGAACTACAAGGTGGTCGCGCAGATTGATCAGGCCAAATGCATTCATTGCGGACTTTGCTACATCGCCTGCGAGGACGGGGCTCACCAGTCCATCAAGTGGGAAAAGATCGCCACCGACGACTACGTGAAGTCCAACGGCCATATCCCGTACCGCTCCGGCGGCGTCGAGGTGCTGGCCGGGGCCGGCGGCGGCACAGTTAACCGTTTCACGATCAAGCAGGATACGTGCGTCGGCTGCAATCTTTGCTCGCTGGTCTGCCCCGTGTCGAACTGCATCACCATGAAAGAGATCGACACCGGCAAGCCATCTATGACCTGGAACGAATACCAGAAACTGCTGGAAGCAGGCCAGATCGCGAAGATCGAACCACCGGTGCATGTGTGAGGACTGCTACTTCGAAGCGGGCTTGGTTGCTGCCGTCGTGTTCAGCTTGCGCTGGTAATGCGACTTGCCGCAGTCGATGTGCAACTGGTCGCCGACGAGGCTCATCATGCTGACCGGGGCATCTTCCGGTGATGTCAGAACGCCGCACAGTCGTCCCGTCGGGTCGAAAACCTGCACGCCGAACGCGGTGGCTACGTAGATGCGGCCGGCCTTGTCGAAATCTATGGCGGTGACCCCGCTGCCCGGTTCCTGCGGAGTTCTCTCTTTCAACGTCTTCGCGATGTATGGAAGCACTCGCAGCTCAATGTACTTCTCCCCGGCATCGAGTGAGCCATCCTCGCGAATGCGATACAGCCAGACGTGCTTGCCGCCGGCATCGCCGACGAGCAGGGTACCGCGGTCCGGACTGACTGCCAGCACGGCAGCTTCTATGAGCGGCAGTCGAAGGGTAGTCGGCTTTACTTCTCCCTGCGGAGTAATCCGCAGCGCGATGCGGTCGTCGCCGATCTGGTAAGTGACGCCGTTGACAGTCGCGAACAGCAACGTCTTGCCGTGCTTCACGCCATCGACCTTCGTCCAGTTCTCGCCGGGAATCAGGATCTGCGCGAGTGGCATATCCTGACCTCGACTCGCAGTTGCAACGAACATCAGCGCGGCCACGATGCGAAGATGCGACATGATAGACCCTTCAGTTTGTCTCGATGATTTGATTCCACGATACCGCATCGATTGAGGCGTGGCGCATGCGCTGCAAGCGTTCGAGATCGTCGATACCGAGTATGGCATCAACCAGCAATTTGTCGGGCTCACCCAATCGGACTTTGCCAAGCAGCAGAAGGGCCTGCCGGCGTTCATCAAGTCGCCCATTTGCTTCACCCAGAGCATATCCCTCGACTCGACCTTCGACTCGGCCTTCGACTCGGCCTTCTTCCAAGGTTGCCTGATAAGTCATCGATTCGCGCATGATTCGGTACCTGTCAAAAAGGTTGCGGATGTCATAACCCTTGAGATACACCCCGGTCAGTGTATATGTCGAGTTCCAGAGCGTGTCGTTCAACTCCGGCGGAGCCTCGGCAATCAACCGTTCGTTGATCCGCCGCAGGATCTCCGGCAGTGCCTGCTCGCGGGTCATCCCCTCGGGCATTCGGCACAACGGGGCCAGCGGCAGGATCCCGAGCCCGCCGGTGAGCATCGGTTCCAGCGGTTGCTCCCAGAGGTTGATGACTTCGGGCCGAAAGTACATCTCGCCCAGTTCCGGAAATACAGAATACCTGATTCCGTCCTGCAATCGAAGATCGTTTCTCCGAGAACGAAGCTGCAGAATAACACTGTGTACTGGCACATTCAGGTGCCGGTATAACAGAGCATTGTACGCGAACACGCGGACGAGCGTATCAGCGTCCCAACTGACCTGGAAGCTGATGTCGATGGCGGCCCTGCGCGGCTGGCCCACGCCCAGTACAAAATCTGCATCGAGCGTGATCGGCAGATTCGTCCGCAACGCCTCTACTGGTTCCGCCGGGTCAAGATGCACAAGTGGCCCGAAGTCGGGCAGTCGCTGCCAGATCACGTCCTTCAGCCGGTTGTCGAACTCGGCCGCCATGGGCGAGCACCTTTCATTTCGAAACTTGATCGCTCCACAACCACCGCACAGAATCGGGGAAGATCGCCCCGCCGTGCTTGCCGTTGTGGCCGCCGTCGCCGTACTCCAGGCGGTAGTCGTACTTCATGTACTTCAGGGCAGCCGCCATGCTCAGATTCGCCAATGGCCAATGGCCGTGCAGGTTGTCGAGATCGTTCGAGCCGTCCTGCAGCAGAACCTTGATCGGCTTGCGTTCCGTCTTGCGGATCGTGCCCGGGTAGACGTCGCCGCCGCGGATGTTCGTGAAACTGCCGATGTGGCTGAGCACCTTGCCGAACATGTCAGGCCGTTCCCAAGCTGCCGTGAAGGCACAGATACCGCCGGAGCTGTTGCCGCAGATCGCGCGCCCGGCCGCGTCTTTGCGCAGGTTGTAGCTCTTCTCGACTTCGGGAAAGATCTCCTTTTCGAGGAACGTCACGAACTGGTTCGACGGCGTGTCGTACTCGAAGCTGCGGTTCGATCGGCCCTTCTTGCCGGTATCCGAACCGGGCACGTTACCCGGGTTAACGAAGATGCCGATGGTCACCGGCATCTCTCCCTTGTGAATCAGATTGTCGAACACGATCGGAGCGCGATAGCTGCCGGTGTCGCCGACGAAGCCGCCGCCATCTTGAAACACCATCACGCAGGCGGGCTTCTTCGGGTCGTACTGCGCGGGCACGTAGATCCACCAGTCGCGTTCGGTATCGGGAAAGATGTTGCTCTTCCAGGTCGGCATCTTCGTCAGGGTGCCTTTCGGCACGTTATCGACCCTCTGCGAATCGGGCCCTAGCTTGTAGTCGTCGGCCGAGAACGCAAACGACGCGGTGAGTAACAGAATGGCGGGGGAGGTGGTAAGCTTCACGGAAAATCTCCTTGGTGAGTGGAAAGAAGATACACCGTGCGGACCGCTGGTGCCAGCGAGATTTGGCCTTGATCCGTCTTAATGTACACGTCCTCGTGTGCACGTTTGATTTCGCACACGTGGACGTGTACGCTACGGGAAGTCCCCATCGTTGGAGCTTCGCCATGACACCCGTTCCGCCACCCGCTCCCGAACCTGCCGATGAGCCGCCCAAGCCGCTGCCGCCGGCACCTGACGCCGATACGACACGCGCGGCGTCGGCGGAAGACTTCAAGTTCAATCGCCCGCTGTCGCCAACACCGCCCTCCACGCCGCGGCATGCCCCCGTTGATTGGACGAAGGCAGTCCTGCTGACGCTGCTCTTCGTTTTCGGGCTTCCGTTCGCAATGTTGTGCCTTCTCTTCTGCCTATGCGCCACCGGGATCATTCCTTCGGGTTATTGAGGGCCGCCCATCATGCTCGTTCGCGACTACACGTACCTGGGAACCATGAAGAGTCTTTGCCCCGTCTGCAGGGCGCTCGTCGATGCCAAGATCATCGTGCGCGATCAGCGCGTCTACTTTCGCAAGCGTTGTCCCGAACATGGAATCATCTAAGACTTTGTCTGTTCCGACGTCGCTTACTGGGATCGCAACGAGTTCAACCAGCCCGCGCGCAAGCCGAAGCAGTACGCCCTCGAGCCGGAGCGCGGCTGCCCGTACGATTGCGGCCTGTGCACCGAGCATGAACAGCACACCTGCATCGCACTTATCGAAGTCACCAGCGGCTGCAACCTGAAGTGCCCGCTCTGCTTTGCCGAATCGGGTCCCGGCGGTACTTTCATCGACTTTGCCACCTACACCCGCATGGTCGATCGGCTCGTCGAGGTGGAGGGGATCGTCGACGTGCTGCAACTCTCCGGCGGCGAACCGACGCTGCACCCGGACCTTGTGCGCATGGTCGAATACGCATCGCAACAGCCGATCCAGGCGATTATGATCAACAGCAACGGCATCCGCCTCGCGAAGGATGCCGCGCTGGTCGAACGGCTGTCGCATTACCGCGATCGGCTGGAAATCTATCTGCAGTTTGATGGTTTCGACCCGGCCACGCATCGCGCCCTGCGCGGCGAGCATCTGCTCGAAACCAAGTTGGCTGCACTCGACATGCTCGAACGTCACGGCCTGCGTTGCACGCTGGTCTGCACCGTCGATGGCCTGGTGAATCTGCATGAAATCGGGGCAGTGCTGAAGTTCGGCATCGATCGGCCCGGGGTGCGCGGCATCAGCTATCAGCTGGCCAGCTACTGCGGCCGGCACCAGAAGCCCGATGATCTCGAACGCCGGGCGACCATGCCCGATCTCGTCAAGGGACTCGCGCAGCAGACAAACGGCCTTGTGGCCGAGAGCGACTTTTACCCACTGCCGTGCGCGCATCCCAACTGCCACATGCTGGCTTATCTGTACCGCGGCGGCGACGGGCCGGCCGTGCCTGTCTCGCGGATGATCGACGTGCGACCGCACATAAACCTGATCGCCAACAGCATCATCTACACACCGACGCGAGCGAAGTATCTCGTGGCCGAGGCACTCGACTGCGGTTGCGGCCCCGGCGGCTGCGGACCGACCGACTTCTTCGACAAGGCCTTGGCGGAGAAACTCAACGGTGTCGAAATGTTCCGCATCACGTTGACGTCGTTTCTCGATCAGTACACGTTCGACACGCGGCAGGTGATGAAGTGCTGTCTGGCGCACGTGTTGCCGTCGGGGCATATCGTGCCGTTCTGCGCGTACAACACGCTCTACCGCGATGGCCATGTGCCGTTGCCGCCGCTTCCGGGCCAACGCGTAACGGCCCTGCCCCTGGTGGCGACGTCATGACGCCGCGGCTCGCATATGCCGTGTGCATGGTGCTGGCAGCCGGAGTGTTCATTCTTGCCCGCCGCTGCTTCCCCGGCGGATCGGGCTGGTCGCAACTGCGGCGCGGTGAACGCTGGACGCTCACACTCGCGGCATTCGTCGGCGGCATGATCGGGGCCAAACTGCCGTTCGTGTTGAGCGCTGCCGAATCGTTCTTCAGCATGGCTTGGCTGGCCGACGGCAAGACGGTGACGACCGGCCTGATGGGTGCCTATCTGTCGGTCGAACTGGTCAAGTATCTGCTTGGTATCAAGGTAAAGACGGGCGATTCGTTCGCGTTGCCGCTTGCGCTGGCGCTGGCCGTCGGGCGATTCGGCTGCTTCCTGAACGGGTGCTGCCACGGTGTACCGATGTCGCTGCCATGGGGTTACGACTTCGGTGACGGCGTCCGCCGGCATCCGACGCAGCTGTACGAAGTGCTCTTCCACCTGCTGATGGCGGGGACACTCATTGTTATCATCCGCCGTGGTTGGCTGGTGAACCAGAGGCTGAAATTCTATTTGATCTGCTACGGCTTATACCGCTTTGCCACGGAGTTCATCCGTCCCGAGCCGGTCGTCGCAGTGGGGCTGACGTGGTATCAGTGGGGCTGCACAGTGATGGTGGTCGGATTGCTGATACAGTGGTGGATCGATCAGAAGCATGAAGGACAGCGGACGCAGAGGCAGTAAATTTTTCCGCTGGCACGTTGGTTGCCGATCACATTGGCGTCCCGAAAACGAGGCGGCAGGATCGATTCACGAGCTCGGTATGCGTGGCTCTTCTGTGTGCGTGGTCATGGCGCATAGATCGTCGGATCGGCTATGCCGGCTTCGATGAACCCCTTGCGGCGAAGCTGGCATGAATCGCACTTTCCGCATGCCCGGCCGTGGTCGTCCGGGTCGTAGCAGCTCAGCGTCAGCCCGTAGTCGATCCCCAGGCGGGTCCCTTCGCGGATGATCTCGGCTTTCGTCATTTTCAGTAGCGGCGCGTGCACTTTAAACTTGCGGCTGCCTTCGACGCCCGCTTTCGTCGCCAGGTTGGCGAGTGTGGCGAACGCGTCCAGGAACTCGGGCCGGCAGTCGGGGTAGCCGGAGTAGTCAAGGACGTTGGCCCCGATGAAGATGTCGAACGCGCCGACCGTCTCGGCGTAGCCCAGGGCGATCCCCAGCAGAATGGTATTGCGGGCCGGAACGTAGGTCACGGGAATGCCGTGGCTGATATCCTCGGCCGAGCGCTGTTTCGGGACGTCGATCTCATCGGTCAGGGCCGAACCGCCGATGGCCAGCAGGTCGACACGGACGGTGCGATGGTCGGCCACGTTCATGGCCCGGATGACTTTCTTCGCGGAATCGAGTTCCGCGTGGTGCCGTTGACCGTAGTGAATGCTGAGCGCGAAGGGCGTAAAACCCTGCGCAATCGCTATCGCCAGCGAAGTCGTGCTATCCACACCACCGCTGAGTAAGACGACGCAATTGTTCATGGTTGCTCCATCCGGACGGGTCAGCGAAACCAGGCCGATGCTGACGACTTTCCCGGTCACGGGAAATGACCATCCCGAAGTCGGGAATCGGTCAAAAAAGTTGGGCAAGGGAGAGATGTGCGGATAATCATTATAGAAGTTGCCACACGAATAAAGAGGTAGAACATGCCGGACGTGCCGTTAATCACCGCTGACGAATTCGAGACGTTCCCCAACCCCGCCGAGGGGCGCGATTATACGATCGAGATCGTCTGTCCCGAGTTTACGAGCCTGTGCCCGAAGACCGGTCAACCCGATTTCGGGACGATCACGTACACGTACACGCCGGGAAAGACTTGTGTCGAGTTGAAGTCGTTGAAGATGTACCTGCAGCGATTTCGAAATGAAGGGATCTTTTATGAGCAGGTCGTGAACCGTCTGCTGGATGATTTCGTGAAAGCCTGCCTGCCCGTGCGATGTACGGTACTCGGTGACTTCACCCCGCGCGGTGGAATTTCCACGCGGGTGACATGTACTTATGCAGCTGGCCGTTGACTCCGGAGTCAGGCGGCGGCGACGACGATTGCGTTCTCGAGGCGAATCTGCGGCAACATCTTGCGAACGCTTTCCTGTGCCAGTTGCTTGGCGTAGAATGTCGCGGTCGCTCCGCGGAGAACGACCCGTTCGGGCAGGACCTCAACGGCCAAGTCCCAGACACGGCGGTCAGTTCGCTCAAGAACCGTGTTGTGGATATGCAGCGCGAGATTTTTCAAGTGACCCACGTCCAAGACCTCCAGGATTGTCTTTTTCCAAGGTTGCTGGTGAAGCAGGCAAGCTGTTCCCACAGTTAAGGCATTTCAATCAATAAAGTTCAAGCAATTCAGCCCGATCCTCAACAGCAAATGAAGGACCAATGGATTAAATTCTTGACCTGTCCTTGTCGCCGGGAGATTTCATGACGGGTTTACCACGTCGAGTGCGTTTTGAATACTGTATTTCGTGCCTTGTGTTTACTTGGCACCGCACGTCCGAAATCACCGAGATCCCGCATGGAAAATCGGCATTTTCCGCATCTCTTCCCTATTCAATCATCACCGTTTGTTTCGGATGGTGGGGAATTCCCTGGGGAATCATCCTGACCCCTCGGATTCTGGTTACCAATTCCTGTGGAGGCGTCCCGCTTCCCATGCCTGTGACCTATGTTGCGCAGCCCGCGAACGGCCCGGCCGTTCCGTAGAATGCGGGAGTCGCCGCGGAGATGATATGGCCCGATCTCAAACACTTGCGCTGCTTCTCGCTATATGTATTTCTGTACAGGAGTGCTTCGCCGGACTTTATCACCCTGACACTCTGGCCGGCTTCGAAATCGACGCCAACGGCAACGCCATCGCTGCCCCGTTTGACACCTTTGTCGCCACGGTGAATTTGATCAAGAAGGCCGACAAGCTCGATGACGAACCGGGCGCGGGGCTGCTCAAGGACGCCCTCGATCGACTCGCCCGTCGGGACCAGTTGACTCCTCCGGAACGTGTGGCGCTGGCCGCTGATTTGCTGCGGTTGCGGACCTACGCCAAAGGCCCGGTTGATGCCTTTGAACTTCTGCGGCCGTACCGCAACGACCCGCCGCCGGGGCTTGGTTTTCAGGTCTATATGCTGATTTCATATGCCCTGATGCAGCGTGCCGAACCGGATGTACAGGCCGCTTTCGACAACGCCGAGTCAGCATTAATCGACTTCAAGCCGACCGCGATTTCCGGATTGAGCGACGCTCAGCTGCGTTGGTACCTAAAGATGGAACGTCAGTACGGCCTGCCGCTGCTGCGGATTCGGCAGTTGATCGCTAAAGATACTTCACCCGGTGCGGCGGAACGGCTTGATCCGTTGTTTCCACCGCGTGTGAAAGGCAAAAGCGATCCCGTTCGCTTCGTGGGGGAAGAGGGAATCTTCGCTCCCGGCACACTGGCAGCTGCCGAGAAGGCCAAATTGCCGCCGGACGCCATTGCAGTCGTTCAGCAGTTGATTTTGTGGAACCCCGACGATGGCCGCCTGTGGTGGATGCTCGCCGAGCTTTATAATGCGGAAGGTGACTATCGCGCTGCCGCCCGGTCATACAAACTCGCGGTGGACGAGGCAAAGTTCACGGCCACCGAACTGCGGCGGCATTCCAGCGAAGTGCTGCCCGGCGCCATCAGCTTGTCCGTTGCCGCCGATCTGGGCCAAGTGGCTGCGGACGCTGCTCGGAACCAGTTCGACCGCTTCGCGGAAGTGGAACGGGTTCAAAAGATTCGCAGGGTTGGCATCCCATTGGCACTGGTGCTGATGGCGGTCATCTATTGGCAGTTCCGCGAGATGCAACGGAGATGGCGGGCTCGCCGGTTGCGCGCGACATTGTCTCAGCCCATTCGGTGAAACTGCCGCGTTGAGGGACGACACAGATGGATTCGCCTCTGACGATAGGTTGGCGAGAGCGAATCGACCTGCCGGAATGGGGCATCGAGCGGACTCGGGCGAAGATCGATACCGGGGCGAAAACGTCGTCGATCGATGCGGAAGTCATCGAACTGATCACACAACCCGATGGAACGGCGCGAGCACGCCTGTCGCTGCGGCTGTCTCGCGATCATCCCCGCAGGCGGATGATTGCCGAAGCCCCGGTCGTCCGGACAACCCTGGTGAAAAACACGAACTGTCAGGCGGAGTATCGCCTGGTGATCAGCACGACGCTGCAACTGGGCCCGATCTGGAGGACGATTGAACTGACGATCGCCAACCGGAAGCAGATGCTGGTGCCGATCATTTTGGGGCGGACGGCGCTGGGCGATGATGTTCGAGTCGATGCCAGTCGGAAATATCTCCTGACCGGTCGAAAGCAGGTGTGAAGTGCGTTTGGCCATTCTTTCCCGACAGCCGCAACTGTACAGCACCCGCGCGCTGGCGGAAGCCGGCGAGGCCCGCGGGCATGAAGTGCGCGTGATGGACACGCTGCAGTTCGACATCCGCATCAGTCGTCGCAAGCCTGAACTGTTCTACAATGGCGAGCCGGTCGAGGAGATTGATGCCGTCATCCCCCGCATCGGCGCGTCGATCACCTTTTACGGCCTCGCAGTCGTTCGCCAGTTCGAGATGATGGGCGTCTACTGCCTGAACGAGTCCCAGGCGATTGCCCGTTCGCGAGACAAATTGCGCTCGCTGCAACTGCTCTGCCGGCACGATATCGGCGTACCGCCCACGGTCTTCACGCGGCAGGCGGACCATGTACCCGACTGCATCGAGAAAGTGGATGGCCCGCCAGTCGTAGTGAAACTCCTGCAGGGGACGCAGGGGATCGGCGTGGTGCTGGCCGAGAGCGAACGGGCCGCGGGATCGGTGATCGAGGCGTTCCACGGGCTTGACCAGAACATCCTGATTCAGAAGTTCATCAAGGAAGCCAAAG
>JBBQII010000052.1:0-11235 GCA_038324795.1 Gemmatales bacterium | reverse complement strand
CGCGTTGCAGTCGCAGGCGCTGCACCTCTGGGCGGTTCAGATAGGCCGACTCGAGCGATGCTTCAAAATCGGACGGGTTGTAGCGCGTCAGCACCGGGAAGCTCGGCAACCGTTCCGGCCCGGCAATCAGCGGCTGCCCGTCCTGATTCCGCAGAAACAGGGACAGTTCCACGGTCGATTGCTGCAATCGCAGTTGTGCTTCGACCAGCAGGGCCTGCCGGGCAGCGATGTTCTGCTGGTTGTCGATCCGGTCGATGCGGGCGACCAGCTTATTCTCCTGAAGTTCCTTCAACTGCTTGTCACGATCGAACGCGAGGTCGGCCAGCTGTTTCGCCAGTCGCAACCGTTCCCCTGACGCTACCCAGCCCCAATAGGTGCGCGCGGCCGAGCGCTGGAAGTCGAGCCGTTGCCGTTCGACAAATGGCTCGGCCGCTTCCTGGTTCAGGCGCGCTTGTTGAAGGTTGGCCCGGCGGCGATCGATCTCGTTGTCGCGCAACAGCGGGACATTGATTCCGCCGCGAAACTCGCCGCCGTCGCCGGTCTTGCGGTCACCATAGTAAATGGGGAAATCGCCAAAGCCAGTGCGATAGCCGCTGAACACCGAGACGCCTGAAGTCGAGAACGGTTGCTCGATGCCGGTGATCGTGCGATAGTTTTCGAACGTACCCAACGGTGTGTTGTAACTGGCGGAACGCAGATTGGTATCGAACGCCCCCATCGCAGTCAGCAGTCTGCCGCCGGCGATCGCGCGTTCTTCTTCGGCGATGCGCAAGAGCGGAAAGCTTTGTTCCACCGATGTCAGCACTTCGCTGAGTGTCAACGGCATCGATTGATTGCTGAGCAATGTGCCGATCAATGGCGGTGGCGGATCGGGCGGCGGCGGCGGCGGCGGCATCTTGTTGATCGGCGGCAACGCGGGAATGACATCCCGCGGCGGCGGCAACGGCTCGACCTTCGGCTGAAGGTGAGCCGCCTGCCGGATCGGTTGCCAGCCGCCGTCCTGCGCGAACGCAGGTAGGCCGGCAAGCATCAGTATCAGCGTCGACTTCCACGGCATAGGTGTCTCGCATGCCGCGTGGTCGCGGCGGCTACTTTTCGATCTTCACTGTCTTCGTCGGCGGCGAAACCGTCGGCGGGAAGCCGTTGAGCAGCCGCCAAACTTCCCAGCCGATCGTAACGCGGTTGAGGAACACCCAGCCGATCGCCTGATTGCCCTGCCGCAGCTGAAGCTGGTCGGGCCAGTCTTCATCGTCGGGGAACATTTTGTACGGTTCGACCAGCACCCGGAACCGGCCTTTGCCGTCGTCGGTCGAGTCGACAAGGATCACGCGCCCGCCGAACGTTCCCCGCGCCACGGAAGGCCAGCCGACGAACTGCACGGCCGGCCAACCTTCGAACTGCAGGCGTACCGACGGGTAGTTGCCCTGTGCATCCTTCTGCACCAGCGGAATGTCGACGCCGTCGAGAAACAGTTCGACGACCATCTTGTCCTTCACATCCGGGACAATCATCGCGAGAACTTCGCCTTCCTTGACGAACGACCCGCCCTGGGCTGCATTCGCGTCGATCCGCAGAACGGTGCCGGTGCAACTTGCCTTGATGTGCCGGGCCGCGAACCGTTCGATGCGATTGTCGATCTCGTGGACTTCGCGATCGATGTTGTAGATCGACTGCTGGATCCGGTTGTAATCCCGCTCGGCTTCGGCAATCAGGCGTTCGCCCGTGGCTTCTGCCTGAATCTTCTGCGACTGCCGCTCCGACGTGCCGGCCTTGCCATTGTCGATCTCCGCCTTCAGACGTTCCACGTTGGCGGCTGCCTGATCACGCGAGGCCATCTGGCGGATCAGATCGATCTCGGGGCGAACCCCCTTCCGAACCACCTCGGCGATGATGTCGAATTCCTTCACTTCGCGATCGAGCAGTGTTTTCCCAGCCGTCAGAGCCTCTTCACGCGACTTGACAGTCTGCTCCTGGGCGGTAATGCCAAAGTCAGCCGCTTTAAGACTCGCCACGAGCGCGTGCTTCTGGCGCTCAACGACTCGCTTCTGTTGCTTCAGTTCCTCGCCCGCTTCGCGAAGCCGTTCTTGAAGGATCTTCTTCTGTTCGGACAGGCGGTACGAAAGTTCGGGGTCGTTATCCTCTATATCGACAATATCAGCACCGATCTCGACCCTTTGCCCCTCTTTCACATGCCATTTCACGATTTGCCCGCTGACGCGCGCGGTAATAATCTGCGGCCGCTCCGTCGGGTCGTAGGCGATCACCCGCCCGCGGCCGGTGATCGACTGCTGCCACGGCACGAATATCAGCAGGAACGGCGTCGCGATGAACGTGAGCGTGATCATGATGAAGATCCGCCGCAGCAGGCGCGGGCTGCGCACTTCCGCCAGGATCGGTAATTCGGGCATTTTGGAATGACTTTTCATGACTCGTTCCGATCAGCGGGTGTAACGACAATGGTTCTGCCGAACTGCGCTGCGACGTCCGGCGCGTCGGTCGCGATCAGGATCGTTCCGGGTCGGGATGGGTCTTTCAGCACGTTGATCAACTGCGGGCAGGCGCTGAGATTAATCAAATCGAGCACGCCGTTGATGATCAGCAACCGCGGGCGGGCAAGCAGCGCCCGCGCGATCGAAAATCGCAGGGCTTCTTCCAGCGACAGCGGGTAGCCAGTAGGTTGCAGCGGCTGATGCAGTCCCTCGGGGAGCGCGTTCACGCGATCGGATAGTCCAACCAGGCGCAAGACCTCGCGCATCGCTTGATCTTCGTGTTCAGTTCCGAAAGAGAGATTGTCCGCGAGTGTGCCGGTGAACAGTTCCACCGCCTGCACATAGGCGACCTGTGTGCGAACGCTGTTCAAGTCCAGGTCGGCCAGATCGATCCCATCCAGTTCGACGGTTCCACGCGGAACGTCGCGAAGCCCGGCGACACTTTCGAGAAGTTCATCAAGTCGATAACCGGTCGGAGTCCGCAGGACCAGCCGCTCGCCGGCATTGACGATACACCGGGACGGCAATCCTTTCCAATGGAACGACACCCGCATATCGTCGCTTTCGGCTGATAGCGGCGTGCCGCCCTGGCGTTCGACCGCAAGGTCGGTGATGTGCCCCAACTTTTCGACGCTCGTGCAGATGTCGAACCAGGCATTAATGTACTTGCCGATCTTGGCGAAGCTGCCAACAATCAACGCCACGATCAATTCGGCGGCGACGAGCTGGCCGATCGTCAGTTGCTGAACGATGACGAGGTAGCCGCCCAACCCGAGCAGCAGAACGCTGGAAGCAACGTACAGGGACAAGCCGAACGCAATCTGCCGCATGACGATCTGAAAATGGGCGGACCGCTTCGCAAGATACTCACGCGTGATCGCTTCGCAGTGATGGAAGGCGAAAGCGGGGCCGTGGCCGGTCTTGAACATCCGCGGGTGGCGGGCGATGTCCTCGAGCCAGTCTGCCATGCGGTACTTTTCGACCGACTCGTCGATCGAAGTCCGCACGCCGCCCCAACCCAGCAGCAACAGGATCAACTGCAATAAGATCAGGCCGAGCGAGAACGCGAGCAGGAGCGGATGGTAGAACGCCAGCACCACCAGCCCGACGAAATTGGTGATCGTCAGTCGCGTGCCTTCGAGGAGCAGCGTGCCGAGCGATTTCTGAATGGTCATGATTTCGAAGTAGCGGTTGAGCAGGCTGGGACCATTGGCGTCCTGTATGGTACCGAGCGACAACCGCGGCAACCGCCATGCAAGATCGGCGATGACACGGACAAACAATCGGCGCTGCAGAAGTTCGACGAGGTAATTCTCGATCGCGATGATAAACCCTGCCAGACCCAGGCAGAACAGCATGATCCCCGCCAGCCAGATCAGCGGCCACACGGCGACGCCGAAAATCACCGTGGTCACCAGGGCTTCAATGCCGATCGGGATGACCAGTGACAACAGCGAGACGAACAGCGCGAAGAAAATGATCATCCACAGTTCGCGCTTCTCGGGTCGGAACAGGACCCAGAGGCGGGCAATCGGCTTTGGAGAAGTATGCGTGTGGTCCATGTGCTCCAGACGGGGTTTTGGTGAGGCGATGGGTGCCGGCGATCAGCCCTTGAATCCGATCCTGTCGCGGAAGGAGATGGTCAGTTGTTCGATCTGGCGTGTGTGCTCATTCAGAATGCAGTTGATATCGGCGAACTCTATCTCCACTCTGGCCATTCGACGATTGGCTTTCTTTTATGTAGTCGAGGTGCCTTCGCTCTTTCTCGATGTGGTAAGGCTTGCTCGCCGCCATTTGATCTGACAACGCAGCCTGATTCTGGACGAGCAACGCCGTCGCGGTTTGCAACTGCGTTGTCGCGTTCTGCCCGGCCTCATTCGTTTCCATGCCGAACTCCGCCACATCGCTCGACGAACAGCCAAACTCGGGGTGGCCGGATTTGAACCGACGACTTCCTGGTCCCAAACCAGGCGCTCTACCAGGCTGAGCTACACCCCGTCTCCTTTATCGTATCGCTGGGAGGGCGATTGGACGAGGCAGGTTCACTTGCTGATTTCAAATGAATCGAGAAACTTGTCGGCCGTGGCGCCGGTCACTTCGTCCTTCTTCGCGCCACTGACAATCACCTGATACAGACGATTGCCGTCCAGATAAATGCGAGCGCGGTAGAATTGGCCTTCCTTGTCGAGCAGGAAGTCACGGCCGGGAACTTTGCCCAGCGTGATCTCCTTGTCGGCCAGTTCCTTTCCGGCAGCTCCCCTGGTTCCATCCTTGACGCGGGCCAGTACGTCTTTCGGTTTGGCGGCGACAACGGCATCAGGGTAATCGTTGTAGATCACAATCATCGCCAGGCCTTTATTCACTTCATGGGTGGCGATGTGCATCGCCAGTTTGCCGACGGGCGTATCGACTTCCTGCTTGGCCGTCTTCGGCGCTGCCGGGAACGTGATCGCCAGGTTGCTGCCTTCGGGGCTGTACTTCTCGTCGGCGCGCGACTGACCTGCCATCGCGCTGACAACAACGAAACCGGCCAAGAGCATGCGGATCATTCGACTGGCTCCCTGGAGGATGGGGCAAACGACAGCGTATCCTGTTCGGCGTACTTTACCAGACGAATACGACCGCGGGGTCATGCCGGGGGCGGGGCCTCCCCCGAACCGCCGACATGACCCCGAGTGTTTTCCGTTGCAAGGCCTGTTCAACTTCGAAGTGCTTCGATCACGCGTTCGAAGTCGTCGTTCGAATCGAAGCCGATCAAGAACTGGCCTTTGTCCTTCGCCTTCACCCGGATCTCGAATTTGACGGCCAGTTTCTGCCGCAGTTCGTCTTCGATGCCCTGCACATGGGCGGTCTTCTCGACCGGTGCATCCGCCACTTCGGCCTTGGCTACTTCAGCGACCGGCTCGGCCTTCTGTTGCTTCACCATCAACTCAAGTGCTTTGACCGATAGGCCCTTCATCAGCACTTCTTTACACAGGGCGACCTGTCGGACCGGATCGCCCAGCCCCTTCAGGATCTTGGCATGGCCAAGGCTGATCTGTTCGAGGCGAACGGCATCCTGAACTTCGGTCGGAAGGTGCAGGAGGTTGACCAGGTTGCTGACCGAAGTGCGATCCATCCCCAGGCGTTGGGCCAGCACTTCCTGCGTGACGTTGTAGCGGTCAAGGTATTCCTTGAAGCCGTGCGCCTTTTCGATGGCATTAAGGTCGCTGCGCTGGATGTTCTCGGCCAGCGCGGCCTCCATCACTTCCTGATCATTGAAGTCGACGATGTGAACGGGCACTTCGGCCAGCCCCGCCTTCTGCGCGGCACGCAGCCGGCGTTCTCCGGCAATCAACTGATAATGATCGCCCGAGGCGCGAACGACAAGCGGTTGCAACACACCATGGTTGCGGATGCTCTCGGTCAGGTGCGCAATCTCGTCTTCATCGAACGACTTGCGAGGCTGATTGGGGTTCTGCTGAATCCGGTTGAGCGGCAGAGCGTGACGCGAGCCACCCTCGGCCGCGTCCGGTTGATTTTCCTTCAGTAGAGCCGAGAGCCCACGGCCCAGTCGGGGTTTCGTTGCTTCCATGATTCTTCCCCCTGATCGCCACTTACCACGCCATCCGCAGTGTCGTTCCACGTGGAACACTCTTCGCGACCGGCTCGCGCGGGTTAGAGCCGTTTCCTCGCTCCCGGTCAATATGAATGCCTCCGACGCGGAACTCGGAATGCGGAATGCGGAATTGAAGACCGGCCGACGACAAAGGGAGATATTCTGCCCGAACCTGCGATGCAACCCCAGCGGAGCTTTTCCGCATTCCGAATTCCGCATTCCGCATTGGACGCTCTGAATTCCGCGTTCCGAATTCCACGTTCCTCACTCAAAGAAAAGTGGCCTTTCCCGAATTCGAAATTCTCGATTAGAATCCCGCTCGTCGATGGCCGGAACCGTCGACAACCGTGGCCATGATGGCCCGGCGAGAAGAGGTGCCGAAGAACGGATTCGCACGACACCCCGGAATGCATCCTCAGAGAATGCAGACCGGCCTATTTGTCGATCCCCTCCTTGGACGAGCCGCCCAGGCTGCGTCATTCGGTCCACCTCCCCTGCTGTTGATAGACCCGATCGCGTTGCGCTCTCGTGCGCCTGCTTTGCCAGGCGTTTGCGCTCCGGGTGCGCACCGTGATCGATCCAACCTTCAACCCTCCAAGGGTGAATATACATGGACCGTACTCCCGTTCTGTTTCGTTGCGAAGGCACCCGAGCCTCCGGCTGGGAAGCCCTGTACCAATGCATGACCTACGCCGCCGCCCTGCAGCGCCGTCGCCGGACAGCCTACTTCATGGGGAACTACGAGCCGTTCCCGCTGCTGTCGCAAGTCGCCCGTGGCGGCAACGAATATCTGGCCGCGGATCACCCGATCGGCTCGCCGGAAGACTGCAACGAAACCATCCGCCAGATCCGCCGCACGGGTGCCAGCGCGGTGATCGTGGCCGCTCCCGGCGTCTCGACCGAATACCTCCGCGAGATCGGTTCAGCAGGTGCGATGGTCGCGGTGCTCGACTCGGAAGCGTCCGCTCAGTTCTCGTCGAAGCTCGTCTTCAACCCGCTGCTCGGACCCGAGCTTCGCGATTACGATCTCGAACGCGGCACTCAGGCGTGTCTAGGCCGACGTTACGCCATCGTTCGGCCGATCTTCCGCCGGCAACGGCCGATGCGCCCGATCGATCCGCAGCCGCCGTACCGCGCGATCATCGCCATGGGCGATGACGACTTCGCGGGTCAGTCACTGTTGCGTGCCCAAGAACTGCTGGCGGCGTCACGGGTGGACAAGATCTCCGTCATCGTCCGCAGCCAGCATCATCAGATCGTCGAGCTGAAGGAACTGGCCGAGACCTACAAGGGCCGGCTGGAAGTGCTGACCGAACCGTCCGAACTCGGCACGCGACTGCCGCGGGCCCACTTCGCGCTGACGGCCGGTGACGGCTGGTCGCTCGAGATGGCCTGCGTCGGCATCCCGCAATTCGTGATGACGCAGAATCCCCGCCACGTTCCCAACGGCCGAATTCTGGAAGAAGAAGGGGCCGCTCTGTACCTGGGCGAAGCGGAGAAGGTCAGCAACGGCGACCTGCGCGACGCGGTGCAGAACCTGCTGAGCGATCAACTGGAACGCGTCGGCATGTCGCGTTGTGCGAAGCGCCTCATCGACGGACGCGGCCCGGACCGCATGGTGAACGCGCTTGAGATCATGCTCCACCCGGCCCGCAGTGCCGACGAAGAACGCATCGCGGCGTAACCCGACTTGGCGAGCGGGGGGCGTAAGCCCCCTGTTCGTTTCGCTATCATTTCCGCATGACCAAAGACGACATCGCTGCCGCACTCGAAGAGACCGCCCTCCTACTCGAACTGAAGGGCGAGAACGCGTTCCGCTGCAACGCGTATCGCAACGCCGCGCGCGCGTTGGCACTGGCGGAAGGTGAAATCAAGGAACTGATTGCCACCGGCAGGCTAAGCGAAGTACGTGGCATCGGCGCAACATTGGTCGAGAAGATCACCGAACTGGTCACGACGGGCGAACTGGCATTCCTGAACGAACTTCGCGCGGAAGTGCCGCCGGGTCTGCGACAGATGCTGCGCATACCCGGCTTGGGTCCGAAGAAGGTGAAGGCCCTTCACGACAACCTGTTGATCGACGACGTTGCGAAACTCGAAGCGGCTTGCAACGCGGGCGAAGTCGCGAAGCTCAAAGGCTTCGGCGCAAAGACGCAGGCGAAGATCCTGGAAGGGATCGCCTTCCTGGGCACGGTCGGCCAACGGGTCCGCATCGATCAGGCATTTCCATTGGGGGTGTCCCTGCTCGAACAACTCAAGAAGTTGCCCGGCGTGATCCGCGGCGAGCTATGCGGTTCGCTGCGCCGCCGGCGCGAGACGGCCAAGGACATTGACATCCTGATCAGTGCTGCAGACGCGAAGCCGATCATGGATGCGTTTGTCGCGTTGCCCGAAGTGATGCAGGTCGTCGGGCATGGCGACACCAAGTCATCGATCGTCGCGGCGATGTCGATCGGTGGCGAGAAGATCGTCCTCAATGCCGACCTGCGCGTGGTGCCCGACGAGTCGTTCCCGTTCGCGCTGCACTATTTCACCGGCAGCAAGGAACACAACATCCGGATGCGGCAGCGGGCGATCGACCGCGGATGGTCGCTCAACGAATATGCACTGTCCGGCAAGAAGGGAAATGTGGCATGCAAGGATGAGGCCGACATTTTCAAAGCGCTGGAAGTCGATTTCATCCCGCCCGAGCTCCGCGAAGACAGTGGTGAGATCGAAGCGGCCGAGAAGCGCAAGTTGCCGAAGCTTCTGGAGCAAAGTGACATCCGCGGGGTGTTCCACAACCACTCGACCTACAGCGATGGCAACGCCAGTCTCGAGCAGATGGCGCTCGCCGCCAAAGCGCTCGGCTTTGAGTACTTCGGCATCGGCGATCATTCACAGTCGTTGAAGGTCGCCAACGGGCTGTCGGTTGAGCGCGTTCGCCAACAGTGGAAAGAGATCGACGAACTGAATGCCCGCTTGAAGGGAATCCGGATCCTGAAGGGGATCGAGTCGGACATTCTGGAGGATGGCTCGCTCGACTACGACGATGATGTATTGGCAGGCTTCGACTATGTTGTCGGCAGCGTCCACACGCTTTTCAACCTGAGCGTCGAAGACCAGACCGCCCGCATCTGCAAAGCGCTGGCTCATCCGCGGTTGACGATGCTGGGCCATGCCACCGGCCGACTGCTACTGCGGCGTGAAGGATACAAAGTCGATCTCGATGCCGTCTTGAAGTCGGCCGCGAAGCATGGGAAGATGATTGAGATCAATGCCCACCCCGTGCGACTTGACCTCGACTGGCGACACTGCAAACGCGCGAAGGCGCTCGGTATCCCCCTGGTGATCAACCCGGATGCCAACTCAACGGAAGAGTTGGCGCTTTACGCATACGGCGTCAACGAGGCCCGACGCGGCTGGCTGGAAAAATCGGACGTGTTCAACACGCTGCCGCTGAACGCGGTGTTGGCGAAGCTGACGGAGAAGAGAACGAAGGAGTAGCTTCATGAACGCGACTGAGACAGCCGAACCGATCAACCTGACTGAGATGAGCCGACAGGAGAAGGTTGATCTTTTCCATCTGCTGCTGCGTGACTTGATCGGCAATGACAAGTGCACGCGTCAATTCGCGCTGACATACGACAACCAGCAACCGCTCGGGTTTTTCGTACCTGCCGGCGGGCTGCGAAAGCCTCCGTTTCTCTCGCTCGAAGAGTGGAGCCAAATGGTAAATCGTGAGCCTGACTGGAAGAACAGCATGACGTTTGAAGAACTCAACGCGTCGATCAACTGGTCCGAGGATCCAAGAATTCTTCGATCAGAAGTCGCCGAAGCGGACCGTCAATTGTCTTTCGCCAGTACCTGATCCAGATAAAGTTCTGCTGGAACTCCCACACATATTGCTTAGGGTTGCCAACGCGAGTCCGAATGGCTCCCGGAGGGACGCCGTCATGCTCACTCATGAGTCGCTTGATTTCCCCGAAGTAAAGTTCCACGAAGCGCTGCCGATCGCCATCATTCGCGGCCAGCGAACAGATCCAGCGCTGCCATGATCGCTTGGCACTTTCGTGGAGTCGAACTCGAACTTTCATGATGGGCACTCCAACACCAGAGTCTCACGTTATGCACAGTACTTCGGGTTCGCCTCCAGGTACTTCTTCACCCGATCAGTCCGTGTGATTGCCTCCTTCATGAACTCCACCGCCGCGACAAGTCGGTCATCGGGCTCAGCGCAACTGAAGCGCAGGAAGCCCTGGCCCGCGCTGCCGAAGCACTCGCCGCCCAGACAGGCTACGCCTGCCTTGTCGTCGGCCCCTTCGAGCAGGTACATCGCCAGGCCGTGCGACTTGATGCCCAGCTTCTTGCAGATCGCGGATACTTCGGGGAAAACATAGAAGGTGCCGACCGGCATCAGCACATTGACGCCATCCACCGTGCCAAGCGCATCAACCAGCAGTTCGACCTTTCGTTTGAACTTCTGCATGGTCTCATCGCGTTCGACTGTGTCATGCTGCAGCGCGTTCATCGCCGCCAACTGCGTGATCGGCGGCACGCATGACAGCGAACTGTTGATCATCTTGCCGATCATCTCGACGTTCTTCGGACTCGAGATCGCGAAGCCGACTCGCCAGCCGCTCATGCTGTATGACTTGCTGAATGTGTACGCGCCGATCACCTGGTCCATCATGCCCGGCTCGGCCAGCAACGAGTGATGCGCCCCCTGCCAGACCATATGGCAGTACGGCTCATCGCTCAGCACGGCGATCGGCATGCCGCGAACGATGTCGGCGATAGCCTTCAAATCATCCTTCGAGGCGACGCCGCCGGTCGGGTTATGTGGCGAGTTGAGGAAGATCGCCTTGGCCTTCGGCCTGTTGACGAACTGCTCGACGTCCTTCAGGTTGGGACGGAACGCGTTCTCCTGCTTCAGTGGCGAGTAGACCGGCACGCCGCCGCGGCGTAGTACGTTCGGCTCGAACGTCGGAAACGCCGGGCTGAACAGCAGCACCTCATCGCCGGGCTCGACAAACAGTTCGCAGAAGTACGTCTCGAAGACCTTCGCCCCCGGCGCGACGACGACGTTCTCGGCGGCCACCGGGATGCCGAACTCGGCCTTCACGAACCGGGCAATCGTCTCGCGGAATTCCGGCAGGCCGAGCGACG
>JBBQII010000051.1:0-11330 GCA_038324795.1 Gemmatales bacterium | reverse complement strand
CTGCTTGATGAGTTGAAGCCCGCCAAGGCAAGGATTGTGTTGATGACGCCGCTACCGTTCATCAGTTGCCCTCCGATGTTGCCGGACGCGACGGCTGCCAACAAGCGGCTGGACGGATACGCGCACGTCGTACGCACCATTGCAGAACGTCGCCAGTTGCCGGTCGCCGATCTGTTCGTGACGGCGGGTACAGAAGATTCGGCGAATCGTACCGAAAACGGGCTGCACCTCACGGAACTGGGTTACGCGCGTACGGCTCGATTCGTCTGGCGGGCACTGGGCCTGCCGGACTTGCCCGGCCCACCGCCAGCCGATGCAAAGATGAAGATTGAACAACTCCGCCAGGCCATCATCGAGAAGAACAAGCTCTACTTCTATCGCTGGCGGCCGCAGAACGAGACGTACCTGTTCGGCTTCCGCAAGAAGGAGCAGGGGAAAAACGCGAAGGAGATCGCTGAGTTCGATCCGCTGATTGAGAAGGCGGAAGCGGAAATCGACCGGTTGAAAAAGCCGCGGACACACAAGTATGAGTTGGTCCCGGCGGAGAAGAAGTGAATCTGTCGCAGTAGAACCTTCCTCGTGTATTGATTCATTGGAGCAAAGTATGTCCCCACAGGGCCTGAAGCAGGAACTGCGTGAGAATCCATTCAAGCCGTTCCGCATGATCATGACGGATGGCAAGACATACGACGTACTGCATCCCGACTTTGTCTGGGTCGGTACGCATGACGCCAAAGTTGCAACACTCGGCAAGGTTCCCGATGGTTTGTGGGAACGGTATGACACCATTGCCGTACTGCACATCAATCGCATCGAACCGCTGCCCATGGCGGAGCATTTGTCCATCGGCGCGTCGGGAAATGGAACGCACTGACACTTGAAAATCGACTGGTTGGACAGTCCGGCCAACCGCCTTTCGGAGCCCCTCGCCCATGCCCCGCCCGTCAGTCTCGCCACTGCTGCTTCACAACTTCCCGGAGAACGGGGTCAAGTTCTTGTTGCAGAACCCCGGCAACCTTCAGGATCTGCTGCGACTGCTGAGAAGGCAGCACCCGACGCTTCCCGATCCGCGGAACTTCCATTGTGGACGGCGAACGATCGAACCGGAAACGCTGATCCGCAGTGACTTCAGTCATGGTCTGACCGATCTGCTGATCCGGTTGCCGTTCAAGGAAGGCACCGATTCCGAGTGGGTGAAGGTCTATTTACTCGTGGAGCACCTGTCGGCCCATCAAACACACATCGTGCCCCGGGCGTTGGGGTACATGATGGACGTCTATCGTCTGCAGGAACGGCGCTGGCGGGAAGGCGAACAACCGCTGGATGGGATGCGTTACGAGCCCGTACTGCCGGTGGTGATCTACACTGGCGAACGTCCCTGGCGATCGCCCACGCCGTTTCACGAGATGGTTGCGTGCGGTCGAGCGTTTGCCGAGTTCATTCCGTCAATCATGCCGCTGTTTCTCAGCCTGCCGTCGCAGTCGGCCGCAGACCTGACGCGCGAGGGCGGCGCCCTCGGTACGGTGCTGCAGGTGCTGAAGGAGCGAAACGCGAACAAGTCACGCTTTTTCGATTTATTGCTGGGGGCCAGCCGAAAGGTCACGGATGCCCTCGATGAGAGAGCGCATCGAACGAGAGAACTATTGGCGTACTTGACGGCACTGATGTATCATTTCAGGACAGAGCAGGAACGCGCCGAACTGGGGCGTCATTTCCTTCAGACGATACGGTCGGCACCGCTGCGGAGGGAGATTCAAGCCATGGGACAGACGATCGCCGAATCGCTGCGTGAACAAGGCAAACTCGAAGGAAGGCTCGAAGGCAAACTCGAAGGCAAACTCGAAGGCAAACTCGAAGGCAAACTCGAAGGCAAGCAAGAATCTTTAGCGGTGATGCTCCGTCGAAAGTTCGGTCCCGCCGTCACCCCGGGAATCGAGGCGATCATCCTCAAGACCACCGATTCCGTGCGGCTTGACACTTGGCTTCAAAACATCCTTGAAGCGAAGACGCTGAAGGACGTAGGGATCAGCAGAAAATGACGCGGCCAACAAACCATACCCGATTCCGAAACGTGTACGAAGATATCGGTCTCGTTCATGATCTTGTGGACGCGATCGACTGCCCCCGCTTTAAGAAGGAGATGCTCGAAGTGAGCCAATCAATAGCCGATGCGCTGCGCGAAGTGGGCAAGGAGGAAGGACTCATCGAAGGAAGGCGGGAAGGCCGTATCGAAGGTAAGAAGGATAGCCTCACCATGCTGCTTCGCCACAAGTTTGCCTCCGCCGTAACGCCTGCGATCGAATCGATCGTTCACCGCACAACGAGCGCGGTCATTCTTGACGAATGGTTGCTGAATCTTCTCACCGCGAACACCCTGAAAGACGTCGGGATTCGTAGGAAGAAGTAACGCGAACAACAAACGACCATTCACCACGAGGCGGATCATATGCGACTCTTCGGGCTGTTGTTTCTACTCGCCAGCCCCACCACACTCTTCGCCCAGGCGAACGCCAAGATCGTTGATCCCGATCCGGAGATCGAACGCAAGACCTTCATCCTGCCCGAGGGATTCGAGGTCAACCTTTATGCTTCCGATCCGCTGTTGGCCAAGCCGATTCAGATGAACTTCGATCCGCAAGGCCGGCTGTGGGTGGCGTGCAGCGAAATCTATCCGCACATCAAGCCGGGCGAGAAGGCCAACGACAAAATCCTGATCCTCGAAGACACCAAGGGGGAAGGCAAGGCCGACAAAGTTACCGTCTTCGCCGACGGCCTGCTCATCCCCACCGGCGTCGAGCCGGGCGATGGCGGGGCCTATGTCGCCAACAGTACCGAGCTGCTGCACCTGTCGGCCTCGAAGCCCGGCGGCAAGGCCGACAAGACGCGCGTCGTGCTCTCCGGTTTTGGCACCGAGGATACGCACCACATTCTGCACACGCTGCGCTGGGGGCCCGACGGGGCGCTCTACTTCAACCAGTCGATCTACATCCATTCGCACATCGAAACGCCGCACGGCGTCAAGCGGCTCAACGGCGGCGGCATCTGGCGTTATCGGCCCGAGACCGAGCAACTCGATGTCTTCGTCCGCGGCTTCATCAACTCCTGGGGCCATCACATCGATCGCTTCGGCCAATCGTTTATCACCGATGGCGCGAACGGCGAGGGGATCACCCACGGCATCCCCGGGGCCAGCTATCCCACCGCGGTCGGCACCACGCGCATCCTGCACGGCCTGAACCCCGGCAGCCCGAAACACTGCGGGCTGGAGATCCTCAGCGGTTCGCACCTTCCCGAAGACTGGCGTGGCAATCTGCTGACCTGCGATTTCCGCGGCCATCGCGTCTGCCGCTTCGTGTTGAAAGATGATGGCTCGACTTATGCCTCTCAGGAAAAGACCGAACTGATTAAATCGAATCACCCGGCCTTTCGCCCCATCGACATCAAGATGGGCCCCGACGGGGCGATCTACATTGCCGACTGGTACAACCCGATCATCCAGCATGGCGAGGTCGATTTCCGCGACCCGCGCCGCGATCACACGCATGGCCGTATCTGGCGAGTGACCGCCAAGGGCCGACCGCTGGTGAAGAAGCCGGATCTGATCAACATGAAGACGGGGGAACTGCTCGATCAACTGAGATCGTCAGAGGATTGGGTGCGCCACAATGCTCGCCGCGTGCTGAAAGAACGCGGATCGAAGACAGCGGCCCCGGTGCTGACCGACTGGGTCAGCAAGCTCGACCCGGCCAAACCGGAAACCGAATTAAAGTGGCTCGAAGCACTATGGACCTTCCAGTCGCTGGGCGAAGTGAACATCGACCTGTTGAAGAAACTGCTGAACGCTCAGGATGCTCGCGTACGCGCGGCGGCTGTGCGCGCAGCGGGCGATTGGCTGACTCATCTGCCGAACGCGCATGAAATGCTGGCCGAGCGCGCCGCTGACGATCACCCGCGTGTCCGCCTTGAAGCGATCCGCGCCCTTGCATTGCTGAAGTCGCCAGGCGCGATGGAATCGGCCATGCGGGCGTTGTCACTTCCCATGGATCGTACGCTCGACTATGCCCTGTGGCTGACCGCGAAAGACCTCGAATCGTACTGGCTGCCCGCTTTCAAAGAGGGCAAGCTCGACTTCGGTGGAGACGCGAAGAAGATCGCCTTCGCCTTGGAAGCGGCAGGAACATCGGCATCCACGGCACCGGTGATCAAGTTGCTGGAATCGGGCAAGTTGGCACCGGATCGGCAACAGGCTCTGTGGATGCTGCTGGCGAAGATCGGCAATGCCGAGGAACTGGCCCGCACCCTCAAACACGCGAACGCGGTGTTGAAGCCATCGCTCGCGCGCACAGAGTTGCTGACTGCCATCGAGGAGTCAGCCCGGCAGCGTAAGATCCCGGCACCGAAGATCACGAACGAACTCTTCGAGCAGTTCAACCCTGAAGATGCCGCGCTCGCACGTCTGATCGGGCTGTGGAAAATCGAGTCCCGTCGCGATCTGCTGAAAGTGTATGTACGCAATGCCGAGCTGCCGGATGAACAGCGCGTAGCATCATTCGATGCGCTGGCTGCGCTCGGCGGGCCGGAAAGTAAGGAACTGTTCGAGACGTTGGCCACCGCTGACAAAGCCAGCACACGCCGGCTGGCGATCGCGGCACTCGCGAACATCGATCTTGATGGGGCTGCCCGCCGGGCGATCGCCTTCCTCGAATCTGCGACGCCGGGCGACGACCTGCTGCCGCTCTTCTCCACGTTCGTCACTCGAAAGGGCGGTGCGGCGGCACTCACCAAAGCAATGAATGGCAAGAAGCTGCCGCCCGATCTGGCGAAGCTCGGCCTCCGCGCCGTACGTGCATCCACGCAGGATTTGCCGGCGCTCGTTGAAGCGCTGAACAAGGCCGGCGATCTGGCAACGCAGAAGCGCGAACTGACGAAACCGGAATTGGATGCGCTCGTCGCTGAAGTGATCAAGAAGGGCGACGCCGTGAACGGCGAGAAGCTGTACCGGCGTGCGGATCTGCAGTGTCTGAACTGTCACGGCATCGGCGGTGCCGGTGGGCAGGTCGGGCCTGATCTCGCCAGCATCGGCGCCAGTGCCCCCGTCGATTACCTCGTCGAATCGCTGCTGATTCCGACCAAGGCCGTCAAGGAAGGCTTTCATGCTCTTCGCATCGAAACACTCGACGGCAAAGTCTTCACCGGCGTCAAGCTGCGCGAGTCGAAGACCGACATCCTCCTGAGGTTGGCGGACGACAAAGAGATCGTCATCCCGCTGAAAGAGATCGAAGACAAGCGCGAATCGCGCTCGCTGATGCCTGATGGGCTGGTCGATACGCTCACTCGCGGCGAACTGATCGACATGGTGAAGTTCCTCTCCGAACTCGGCAAAGTCGGGCCGTATTCGCTCAGCAAGACACGCGTCGTCCGCCGCTGGCAGGTACTCAAGCCGACGCCCGATGCGCTGAACCTCATCCGCCGGGCACGCGTTGCCGCCGCGGCCGGGAGCGATCCCGCATTCGTCTGGTCCTCCGCGTATACGCTTGTATCAGGCGAATTGCCGCTGGAAACGGCGACATCGTTCTCCGTCTGGAAGGATACGCCCGCGCTCGGCGTCTTCCGCTTCACGCTCGACGTGACGACAGCGGGCAAGGTGAAGCTGAAGCTCAACTCGGCCGAGGGGATCAGTCTGTTCGTCGGCAGCACGGCTGTGGATGCCAGCGATGAGACCGTCGTCGATCTCCCGGCCGGCATGCAGAACCTGATGATTGCCATCGACCTGACGAAACGGAAAGCACCCCTGCGCGTCGAGATTGAGGACGTCGACAAATCCCCCGCGCGGGTCGGCATCGTCGGTGGTAAATGATGTCGCTTCAAACTGACCTTGCGGCCCCATGCCGCTTCGCCGTATAGCCTTCCCCGCCTGTCTGACCGGCTTCAACTTCGCGGCCGGCGGAACCTGGGCAAACGGGGAACTTTCGGCATGCGCTTACGCCGCTGCCAATTCGGGCACTTCATCGCCATCCTGCTCACCGCGGGGGCGCTGGCCGGCTGCATCAGCAACGGGTCGAAGACCGGCTGGTCGCTGCCATCGCAGGGCAACTCCGGTGTCGATTTCGACCGCCATGCCTTCCAACTCGAAGTGCGCCCCGCTGAATCGTCGCTCGCTACCGGCAAGCAGCTACTATTGCTCGCCACGGTGTATGACGACGACAACAAGCCGAAGCCTAAGAAACGCGTCGAGTGGAAGATCGAGGGACCCGGCATCATCCTCGATATCGACGAAGGCGGCTACATGCAGGGCCGGGGGTTCAAGGAAGACAGCAAGTCGGCCGTCAGCTTCACGAACACCGGCGACCGCCTGCTGCCGCCGGGGATCGACAATCCGCTCAAACAGTCCGTTCGCACCGGCCAGACCTGGGTCGTGATCTCCAGCGCGGTCGAAGGGCAGACTGTCGTCCACGCCTACGCCCCCGAAATCGCCAGTTCCGAGCGCAACCGGGTGATGGTAAAAGCCAACTGGGTCGATGCCCAGTGGCAGTTCCCCCAAACGAGCAGCGCCCGCGCCGGCAGCGAATTCATGCTGCAGACACGCATCGCCCGCCGTTCGGATAATCAGCCGGCCGGCAACTACCGCGTCCGCTATGTGCTGCTCAAGGACGGCCCGGCAAGTTCACTCACTTCCGCCGCCCAGCGCGACCCGGTTCAGGAAATCACTGTCGCCACCGACAACGAGGGACTGGCCAAGGCGATCATCCGCGAGCAGCAGGCCGACTTCGGCGTCAGCAAGATCGGCATCGAGATCCTGCGGGCCGACAGCACGCAGCCCGGCAACTTTGCCGTGGTCGCAAGGTCGCAGACAAAAGTCGAATGGCAGGCCCCGCAGGTCAGCGTGAAGGTCGATGCCCCGAAGACCGCCCAGTTAAATCAGGCCTTCACGATCACGTACGCTGTCGCCAGCACCGGCACGCTGGAAACCCTGCCGATGATACTGAAGACCAGTATCCCGAGTGGGCTCGAACTGGTCAGCAGCACGCCCAAGGCCACGGCTGACGGCAACGAACTGCTCTGGTCGCTGCCGGGCTTGCCCGGCGGCAAGCAGCATACGGTACAGGCGGTCTACCGCCCTACGCAAATCGGCCTGACGACGGCCAACGCCAGCGTTCGCACCAACGACAACCTTCGGGCCGACAGCGGCGCTTCCGTGCAGGTCATCGAAGCCCGCCTGGAACTTGGCCTGACCGGCCCGAACACAGCCCTTGTGGGCGAGAACCTTCCCTGCCAGATCGTGTTGAAGAACTCCGGCAGCGGCACGGCCATCAATTTACGCCTGACGGCCCAGTACGACGCGGGGCTTGAACTGGCCGGTAAGGGCGGACCTTTCGACGTCGCCATCGACAAACTCGAAGCCGGGCAATCGCAAACGATCACACTGCCGCTGATACCGAAACAGGCCGGGCGCTCGACAATCAAGGCAACTGTGCAGGCAGAAGGAAATCTGCGGACCGACAGCCAGCCGATCGCCGTCGAGATTCGCAAACCCGAGATGAAAGTCGAAGCTCACGGCCCCGCCCGCGGCTACCTGAACCAGGACGTGACCTGGACACTGCGCGTCTTCAACCCAAGCGATGTGCCGGTCGGCAACGTCGTCGTGAAGGCGGTACTGCCGCCGGAAACGGTGTTCCGCTCGGCCACCAACGAAGGCCGATTCCAGAACGGCACGGTGGAATGGACTCTCGGCACCACGCTCGGCAAACAATGGGTTGACCTGCAGGTGACCGGCCAGGTGACGAAGCTCGGCAAGGCGGTCCTGACGTCGCGCGTCGTCGGCGACCCACTCGCCAACCGCGATGGCGACTTCCGGCCCGTGTCGCTCGTCAAACCGTTTACATCAGAGACAACCGAAGCGGTGACAGAAGTGCTGGGCGTGCCGGCGTTGCAGCTTGAAGTGACAGAATCAGCCGACCCGGTACAGATCGGCCAGACGGTGACCTACACGATTCGCATCAAGAACGCAGGAACGCTGCCGGCCAATCAGGTCGAGATCGCCGCCGACCTGCCGCCGCAGATGCGGCCCCTGCGATCATTCGGTGCCAGCAACGGCAAGATCGACGGCCAGCGCGTGCTGTTCCCGGCCCTCGACTCAGTGCGTCCGGGGCAGACGAGCGTGTTCACCATCGAAGCCGTCGCGCAAAGCGAAGGCGATGGCCGCTTCCGGGCCGAAGTGAAGACCCTGTCGCTGGGAAGCCCCCTGCGGGCCGAGGAACCGACACGGATCCTGCCGCGGAATGATCAGCCGCGGCGGTAGACCGATGTTTCAAGGCAACGCCGCTAGCGGCCAGCGCGTCCCGGGTCGCATTTCACCGCTGATGAACAACGACCCGCCGTTTAGAGTCGCCAGCGGCACCGGCAGCTTGCCCGCTTCGATGATGAATCATTTTTTGTCATGGCTCAGCGCCGACATCGCGGCAAACCCCTCTTTGTCCGGCAACGATGGCAGCCCGGGATCGACGGCGGGGCCCAGCAGCAGCAACATCAGCACACCGATCATGGCAAGCACCCTTGAAAAGCGCCTCTCCCGAGGATAAATCTGCCAGTGCCGGTTGGCCAACCCATTGTGAGATCAGACCATGATTCCACGCATGCTGTTTCTCAGTCTCACGTGGGCTGCTGTTCTTGCACAAGCATCTTCCACCTTTGCCGCTGAGACTCCTGCCGACCTGGCGCTGCATGCCCGCACCATTCTGAAGAAGCATTGTGCCGAATGCCACGACGGTCAAACGGAAAGCCGCAGCACGCTGGTGCTGCTCGATCACGTGCAACTGACCGATAAACGCGTAGGCCTGCCCGCATTCGTTACGCCGAAAGCCGTCGCCACATCGCAGATCGTGCATTTCATGGAAGAGGGCTCGATGCCGCCGGGCGATCGGGCCAAGGTCTCGGCCCCGGACATCGCCATCATCAAGGCCTGGATTGAAAGCGGCGCAAACGAGTTCCCCCGCCGCTTTGACGAGAACTACGCACTCTCGAAGATCGCAGCCGATCTCAAGAAAGCCGCCGAGGGCGACCGTAAGTTCTACCGCTACTTCTCGCTGCATCACCTGCCCGATGAAGCCGGCAAGGGGATTGATCTGGCCAAACAGCGCGACGACTTCCGCAAGGCGCTGAGCCTGACCGCAAAAAAGGACGTCGAAGCACTGATGGCCATCGACGCGAGCAACACGCTGTTTCGCGTCGACCTTCGCGAACTCGGCTGGAACACTGCCCAGTTCCGATTGCTCGACCGCGAGGGGAAGAACCTGCCCTCGCCGTTCAGCACCTTCGACCTGCTGCTGCTTGAATACCCGTATGCCGAGATGCCCCCGGCCACTGCGGACGCTGAACAGATTGCGGAGTTGTGGCTGCGGCCGTTCGAGCAAGTGCGGCCGATAATCTATCTGCGGGCAGACTGGTTCACAAAGGCGGTCGAGAACCCCGGCCTGAAGTCGGATCTTGCGCGACTGCTCGGCGGCGCAGCCAAGGGACGCGGCTTCAACGCCCCGGACAAGCGCGGCCCGGACATCCGCTTCGACCGATTGCCGAGCATCGAACTTCGACCACTCGCCAAATCGGTCCCCATCATCCCGATCGACGCATGGTACCTGGGCGACTACGACCCCAAGCCGCCCGCCCCGAAGATCGAAATCAAGATCACCGATGCCGCCGGCAAGGCGTCCGAAAAGTTCAAACCCGGCGAACGGATGAAGCTCGAGATCAAATCGAACGAGACCGTGTTCATCGAACTGATTCATATCGATCCGGAAGGGTCGATCTTCGCGCACGACCTGGGCCCGAACTTCCGCGTGCAGGCGAACAACCAGAAGGAAGTCGAGTTCGAAGGCAAGAAAGACGGCCTGCTGCTGAGCGACGAAGTCGGCCGACAGCGGTTCATCATCTTTGCCGCCATCGACAAGTTCGCCCCCGGCGACCTGCTGCAAAGCGCCGGCGAGGGCCTGCCGATCGAACGCTATGTGCACCGCTTCTACGAACTGCCCCGCAAGCTCGGCGACCCGCTGCGATTTGACCCATCGCGCATGGTGCGCAAAACGGCCGGCATCGAGGTGGCAAAGTAGATACAAGGTCACCGTGCATCTTGAAGGGACAGGGGTTCGAAGGTGAACCGGCGGAGAGAACGCGACATTTTACTCCGCGACGGTTCTGTTCTGACCCCGGCAGGGGTCGCAGCGATTAGCCGGTGGTTGAGCGCAGCGACACCACCGGTAGACAAAACTCCGGGTGCGCCGAAGCGGCGACCCGGCGCTAATGGCTGTGATCCCTCCGGAATCAAAACCGGGGTCGCGCTCACCCGTAAGATTCTGTGTCGAAGATATTCAAGGATTGGCCAATACGATCAACGGGCATTCCTCCTGGATCCACGCTAACGATGCGATCTACTTCTTGATTTTGACAGGTTAACGAATGAACGATCAGAACTTCGCCGCCGACTCGGTCATCTTTCGACCCGGCAGTCCGGGTAAGTGTGCCTACCTCATCAAGGAGGGGGAGATCGAACTGCTGCGCGAAGGCAACGTCCGCGTGGCGAAGATGGGGCCGGGCGAAGTGTTCGGCGAGATGAGCCTGATCGAGGAGCGGCCGCGCTCGATGACCGCGAAGGCATTGACCCGCGTGAAGCTGACCGCGCTGGCGCGTGAGGAGTTCGAGAAGCTGCTGACAGCCGACCCCGACATGTTTCGCATGTATCTGAAGGCCCTCTTTGAACGCCTGCGCGGCCTCTCGGCGAGCGAGATCAACCTCGACGCTCAGGACGACGACATTCCGATCGCCGAGCCGGTGATCGACGAAGTTTCGCCAACGGTCGTGATCCACCCGCTGACTCGTAAGGCGGCCGAGACGCTCCCCGATGACGGGTTGGAGATTCCCAAGTTCCCGTTCCGCATCGGTCGTGCTTCGGAAGATCACGAGATGGAGCCGCTCGATCTCAACGACCTGTGGCTGCTCGATGTCGAGCCGTTCAACATCTCGCGCAACCATGCCGCCATCAGTATCGTCCGCGGTTCGGTGGTCATCGGCGACCGTGGATCGCACATGGGGATGTACGTCAACGATGAACTCGTCGGCGGCAGCAGCCCCCGCCGGCAGATCACGCTCGACGAAGGCGACAATGTCGTCGTGATGGGCGGCCGGTTGTCGCCCTACCAGTTCCGCATCCACGTCGCCTACACCTGAGCCAGCCGTCATGCTTGCCGACTGCCGGGTCGTGCTTGTGCGCCCGCATTACCCGGGGAACATCGGCGCGGCTGCCCGCGCCATGTGCAACTTCGGGCTCGACCAACTCGTCC
>JBBQII010000050.1:0-11367 GCA_038324795.1 Gemmatales bacterium | reverse complement strand
CATGCCAGTCAACGTTGCACACTTATTGTCTCCCTCTTCGTTGCACACTTATTACGCGTAGGAATGTCAGAACCGTTAGTTACCGCCCGATTCCTTCGCCTCGGACCATCCCAGCCAGGGCACCGCGTTGCTCCGGGGTCAAGTTGGTCAGACGGCCACGACCAGCGCTCGGATAGCGGCCTTCATCGCGGTCGGCAGCGTCGGCCATGCGTCGATGACGGCGGCCAGTTCGGGGTCATCCATTCCCCCTTCGTCTCTCCGGTCACTGCAACCGGCACTGCAACCGGAATCGGGAATCGACGTAACTATCTTGAACGGCAACAGGTTGGAATCTGACACAATCGGACTTTTAATCCGTTGGTCCTGGGTTCGAATCCCAGCGTCTCCATTCAGTTCTCCGGTGGTTGTGCGGTTGCACGTTGTGTTTGACTTGGTTGGATTGTTCACTTTCAACATATCGACATCATTCCTGACTCCGTTGCGATGCTATCCGGACGTGACAGATCGGATCTGCACTGCGGAGAAACCCCTCGCGGTTCAGTTCTCGCTCGGTCTAATACTCGCGCATGCCACTCTTTTCATCGAGAAACTCGTACAGCGGCACGGTACCGACTGGCGGCTTTGCATTCGCCGGGATCGCGTGGAGCAATGCGAGTCCGTTGAGCATGGGCGGTACTGCCTTTAAAGCTTTGCCATCCCGCATGCAACCGACGGTGCGCGGTCCTGCCCGTTCAAGTGCGAAGAGGGCGATAGCCCCTTTCCGCTGACGGGCGACGAAGGGCCGGCCAGCGCCCTGCTCGCTTGCACGATAGAACGCCACGGGCAGGTTGAGTTGCGGGGCTGACAGGTCGAGGCGGTACATCACCTGGTTGTAGTCGTACCGCGGCGTTGCTTCCGGCGCTCGGCCACTTTGATCCGTTTGATCTTCAAGATTGCTCGTCCGCCCGCCTCGACCTTCAGCGCCTTGCCGCGGAATCCGAACCCGTCTTTGGGGTATTCGTAGCCATGGCTGCGGACATGGAAGTAAATCGTTCGCCCCATCAAGTCGATGTCGGCAATCGCTGCCATGCCATTGCTGTCGGTAACGAAGCGGATGTGGTTGATCGTCTCCAACTCAACGAGTGGCACGCCGCGCCCGGTGGCGTCGTCGACGACCTCGATTCCAAATGGCCGCAGATCAGGGGCGGCGGCGACGGGGAAGGGAATGAGGATGAGGGCGGTGAGCAAGAGCGCAAATTGAAGTGCTGCCTTCATGCGAATGTTCCGGGATGGATCTGACGGTGAGCGGCGAACATTGCCTCACTTCTCCACCGTCACCAACGGCCGCAGCGCTTCCATCCGCTTCGCGCCGATGCCGGGAACGCGGTCGAGGTCGGCGACGGACTTGAATGGCCGATGTTCGCGTTCGGCGATGATTCGTTGGGCAATGGTTCGGCCGATGCCGGGAAGGGCGTCGAGTTCATCCAACGTGGCAGCGTTGAGATTGAGTGGACCTTTCGATGTGCCGGCCTCGATTGGCTTCCGCTGCAACCGGACCGGGTCGGTGGCGCCGTCGATGATCAGGTGGGGTTGCAGGCGCTGCATCGTGGCCGGGCCGACGCCTTCGATGTCGAGGAGATCGTCGTCCGACTGCAAAGGACCAAACTGCGACCGATGAGCAATGATACGGTCAGCCCGGCCCGGACCGACACCGGGCAACTGCAGCAGGTCGCTGCGTCTCGCCGTGTTCACATCAATGCGATGGCTGGGCCGAACGACTTCCAAGGGCCGGGTGCCGAACATCTCAGTCCGCACCCGATATGCCAGCAAGCCGACAACGATAACTAACAGCACCGCGAACCCGCGCAGAAGCAATCGGTCATCAGCCCGATCTTTTCCCGGCGGCAGAGGTGGTTGATCCATCGGCGAGCCCGATAGAGAAGCTTAGTGGAAGCGGGATACGAGAGTCGAACTCGTCTCACAGCCTTGGGAAGGCTGGGCACAGCCGATATACCAATCCCGCGTGACATCGATTCTACCATGCTCGGGGGCGAAGGCAAGCATCAGAACAGTTCCTTGATCGGCTTACCGTCGGCAATTGCCGACAAGAGCAGTTGGGGCAGTTCAGGGGCGACTCTTGCTTCACCGACATCGAACATGGTGTGAAAAAACGTCGAGACCAGGTTTTCCGGAAGATAGCGTTCGGTGGTGGGGGCACCGCCCTTGGCGTCCGACTTGCCGATAATCTGTGTTGGTCAGAAACGCGGCGACCTCATGGTCCAACTTCGGCCCCAGCACGGGCAGGCGATCGATGCGGGCGGATTGTTGCCGTCGTCAACACGGGGCACGAACCGATTCCCGATGAGCGGCCCAGTCAATCAACCATCAACTGAACGGCGATGCCCGTCGTCCGCGATGATTTCCTGTGGCACTTACTTCGCCCCGGCAATAGGCGAGAAGAGTTTCGTACCGTTGGTGGTTAACAGTCCCCGGCCGGGCATAATCGCAATGCCGTCTTTGTGCTGATAGAATTTCTGGCCGACGGGGAGAGCGCTTTTGGCCGAGCTTGCGATCGAAGCACGCATTTTCCGGTTGTAAATTTGTTCGATGGTCTGACCCTGCGGTATCTCCAGAAAGCCGCTGCCTGCATCATTGTTGGCCCGATATTCCGCCTTCCACAGCGATGTTCCATTGCAGGTGAGTTCCGAACTTCCGACCGATTCAACAATGTTGAGAGTCTGCGTTCCGGGATTGCCGTTGCCCGGCCGCAAGTTGCCGAAGGTCGTCGACTTTCCGGTCGCGTTCTCACGCACGCTGACTGTCAGCTGCAACGGTGATTGGGGATCGATTTTCAAACCTCTTTGAACCAGGCGTGCTTCAATCTCGCGTTGAACGGCCTCATTCTCTTCGTTGAGTTGAACTCGAACGGCAATCTTCTCGCCAGGCCTCATCAACTCAGGCGCTGCATGATCGAACGTATCCAACCATCGCACCACATCCGGCAGCAGACTGTCCCCGTTAACAAACACCGCCTTATTGATCTTCTCATCACTGACCGTATACCAAATCCGCCCATCCGGCGACAATGCCGGCACAACATCCTGGCCGTCAAACCTCCAAACTATTGCATTCTGCTTCAGCGATAGCAGCCACTGGTGGTTGATCAGGAGGAACCCTTCCCCCGGAAACACAATGGAACCGGATTGAAGGGTTTTCATCAAGTGGAAGATTCCCTTACAACACGCGATATGCTTGCCGGTAGCCAGATCCCAGCAGACGGCAACATAAGTCTGATTCGCGTTCGACGGTTTCACGTGAAACACGGCCGCAATCAGATTACCGTTCGGACTGACATTCACAGATGTCGCGGTTCGCTGGCCTTCCGGAAATTCGCCCTTCGGAATCGCCAGATCACCAATTGCCATCAAGGTGGCCGGGTCGATCAGGCGCACACCGTCTTCGTGCGCGATGACCACCAGTTTCCGGTCGGCTGAAAGTGCAAGCACATGCGGCTTGACTTTGACCATCAGTTCGGGCTTTACATCGGCCAGTCGCCAGACAACCAGTTTGCTGCCGTTGTCAGTCAGCAATCGCTCATTGTCCAAAAATACCGCGGACTGCAGCCGAATGTCCGTCAGTTCGGGTCCGTACGGCAGGAAAGCCGAACGGCCTTTGCCCGTTTCGGCATCGATCAAATCGATTCGGCCGCGCCTGTCCGCTTCGGTGATGGCGAGCAGATTTCCATCCGGAGAGATGGCGAGCGTACTCGCCGCCATGTTGAACTCGATTTGGCGGGCATATGACGAATCGCCGATCTTGAAGTAATCGATAGATTTGGTCGGATACGTTTGAGCGTTATTCGCAAGTTTGATCGGCTGCTTCGGGTCGTGGGTTTCGGCAGCCAGTAACTGGCCGCTGGATACAAACGTGAGACTGCAGCTTGCACTGATCGGCAACATCAAAGGCGACTTTTGGGGAATGTTCCAGCGAAGGGGATCACCAGGCTTGAATGTGATTGCGACAGGTCCCGCGGGCGAGAAAATCTCGCGGACCGCGTTCAACGAGGTTGCCGTCAGGCTGGCCAATTGAGGAGTACCGACGACATGGCGGACTGCAGGTTGTGCCCCGACGATGACCCGAGCGTTGGCCATCGGAGCAGGTTCAGTCGGAGGCGTGGCCGCTGGTTTGTCGGGGGGAGCGATCGGCCTCTTGATCGCTGCCTCCGTGATCGGCGGGCCGGCCCGCTGATCCTTGATGACATCCGCGATGCGGCCCTCGTTTTCGAGGCTGGCCTTCATCGCCAGCATGCCCGGGCCGCCGCCATCGGCGGCGCTGAGCGCCGTATGCGAGTTGAACAGGCGGGCCATGGCAAGGCCGCGGAGCGGCAAACCCTCGGCCGGCGCCGGCAATTCCCACAACACTTTGCCGCATTCCGGGTCGACCACGAAGCGGTTCCTGAGCAGCAGCGCGTCGCCCTTCACGCTCCAGTCAATCAGCTTGTCTTCCCGGCCGATTTGCGCTTTCATCTCTTCCGCAAAGAAGGGCCCCGTGAACTTGCCGGTCGACAGGTCGAGTATTGCCAACGCGTTGTGCCGCACCGAATGCAACCAGACGGCCAACTGTTTTCCATCCGCGTGAAGGGCAGCGCCATAGCCCTCGCTAGCTTCGTTCTCTTCGAGCTTCGGCAGCGTGAACGTGCCGATGGCCTTGCCTGCGTCATCAAGGCAGTTGATTTCGGCCTTGTCGAGCAGGATTACCAGCTTGCCATTCGGGCTGATGATCGGCTTACCCGCTCCGGCGGGCCGTTTGGGCAGCGGGATCGTGGTCGCCAGTTTTTTGTTGCTGACGTCCCAGATCGAGATGCTGTTCTCATGAGTGACCGCAAGGCGTTTGTCGGAGAGGGCCTGGAGCGCTTCTACTTTGGACGGGTTCACCAGTTCTGCGAACGGCTGGCCCTTGGTGGTGAAGATGGCGACTTTCGTGTTCGCACCTGACCCGCGCCAGGCGGCGAAGTATCGCGCCTGCGGGTCGAGCGCGAATGGCTTTTCGATCTCGAAGCGCCCGGCGATGGTGCCCAGCACCTTGCCTTCCTTCAGGCTGCACAGGCGGCGGACATCGCGGGGACCTTTGTTGGTGCCGAGCATCACGAATGGGCCAAACTCATCCGCGAAGATGATCTCGCCTGGTGTTACGACGTTGACCTCCTTGAGGATGGCCGGGTCGATCTCCGGTTGCCCGGCAATCGGGTCGATCGGCACCTCGGCGGCGAGTGCGAGGTGCGCGATGCCGACAAGCAACATTGAGAGACTTGACCAACACAGCAGATGACGACGAGTAAATGAGGACGAAACGTAAGGCATGACGCTTCCTCAGAATGGTGAATTATGCGGCCAGCAGTTCGAGCGGTTCGATGCTCACAATATGCAGCAGTGCCAGTGTCGCCTGTGCCTTGTAGATGTCCGGATCTTTCGGATCTGGAATGATCACGAGTACATTGGACTTGCCGGGCCAGATCTCGGATGAATCCTTGATGTCAAATGAACGCCCGTCGGTTACAGAAAGCCGGAACGGAATTATTGGATCGTTATTGCTTCAGACCTTGATATCGTCCAAACTCATGGCGCACTCCGAGTACGAGCGATGGCCCTCCCGTCAGATTACCAAACCCCTCAATGATTGAAAAGGAATTCCTTCGTGTTGATCAGCGCCCAGACGATGTCCTCGTACGCGGTCTGTTCCTTGCCGGTTTTCTTCGTGATGTAGGCGGTCAGGTTTTCCAGTTCCTCTTTAGTCGGCTTGCGTGAGAACGCGACCAGATACAGGTCGGTCAGGCGTTCTTCGTGGCTGCGTTTGTCCTTGGCCAGGTCGCTTGCACGCTTGCCGGCCACCTTCGCCAGGATCTCCTGCGAGTTGAACATGTGCAGCGCCTGGGCCAGCGATGCATCCGAGTTGCGTTCGCATTCGCAGGCGCTGGCCGAGTCGGGTCGACCGAAGACGCTGAGGAAGTACGAGTCGAACAGGTTGTCCGGCAGTTGCACCGCGCGCAGGCCGGTGACGCCCTTGAAGTTGGTCTTCGACGCGGTTACGTCGTCGATCGCGTCGAGCAGCACTTCCGCATTCAGGCGCTTGGGCAGGAAGCGGCTGAAGTTCTGGCGGTCGTCCGCGTTGAACTCGTTCGGCACCGCGCTGAACTGGTAGGTCTTCGAGGTACAGACCGCACGAACCAGCTTCTTCAGGTCGTACTTCGACTCAATGAAGTTCTTCGCCAGTGCATCGAGCAGGTCGGGGTTCGAGGCGGGGTTAGTTACGCGCATGTCGTCTTCCGGGTCGATCAGGCCGCGACCCAGGAAGTGCTTCCAGTAGCGGTTCACCAGCGACTTGGCGAAGAACGGGTTCTTCGCGTCGGTCATCCAGTCGGCCAGTTTGCCGCGCGGATCCTCGTCTTTGGCAAAGTCGATCGTGGGGGCATCCAGGCCGGCTGGCTTGACCATCTTGTTCGTGCGCGGGTTCTTCACTTCGGTCGAACCGCTCTTCATCGAGACGGACGCGGGCACGGCCGGGTCCATCTTGTCTTTGCTCTTCTTGGCCGGCTTGGAATCTTTCACATCAACTTTGGTGAAGAACGCCGCCATGCTCCAGTAGTCGTGCTGGCTCCACTTCTCGAACGGGTGGTGATGGCACTTCGCGCAGCCAAGGCGCTGGCCGAGGAACAACTGCGCGGTGTCTTCCATCTGCGCGGTCGGTTCCTTCAACTCGCGGAACCAGACGACTGGCGGGTCCTTCACTTCTTCGCCCGACACGGTCAGGATGCCGCGCACGAACTGGTCGTACGGCTTGTTCTCCTTGATGGCATCGCGTATCCAGTCGTGGAACGCCTGCGTCGGCCTCAGATCGTCGTTGACGGCCTTGCGGCGGTTGCGAAGGATCGCGCTCCACTTGTTGGCGAAGTACTCGGCATAGTCGGGGCTCTCCAGCAGCTTGTCGACCAGATTCTCGCGCTTGTCGGCCGACTTGTCATTGAGGAAGGCCGACGTTTCGGCCGGCGTCGGTAACCGACCGGCGATGTCGATCATCACCCGGCGAATATACGTTGAATCATCGCAGATGGGCGACGGCGGCAGGCCCAGGTCCTTGAACCGTTTGAAGACCAGTTCGTCGATGTAGCTGGCAGGCTTCGGCAGATCGGTCACCGGGACACCGAGCGGTACCGTCGCGCGGAAGACATCGACGTTCGACTGATAGCGCACCATCACCGCGGCCGAGCCGGGTATCTCTTTGGCGTTCACCAGGCCGTTGCCGTCGACGCTGCCCAAGTCAGGGTTGTTCGATTCGAACTGCGTCATTCGCGTCACGTCGGTCGTGCTGCCGTCGCTATGATGCGCGATGACGACGATCTGCTGCGAGCCCTTGCGGTCGAGAAGTCCTTCTTTCGGGAAGACTTCGATTCGCGTCACTTCGCCTTCATTGGCTTTGCCCTGAGGGGCACCTTGTTCCACCCAGCGGCGCAGAATGGTGTAGAACGGCGAGTCGGGTTCCAGCTTCTTGCCGCCGCCATGAGCGATCTGCCCGGTCGCCTTGCGGAGCAGCAGGCTGTATTCCGGCGAGTTGGCGAAGACGCGCCGGCCGCGGGCTTCCTTCACCACATACTCGAAGTCATCCTGGGGTTCAAAACCGAGCAGCGACAGCTTGAAGCCGTTCTGTCCGTCGGCTTTGCCGTGACATCCGCCGGCATTGCAGCCGAACTTGGTGAAGATCGGCACCACCTGATTGACGAAGTGGACCGGAATGTCGTTGACGATGTTGGTGACTTCGACACCGATGGTCGTATTCACTGCGCCCGACTCTGCCTTGATGGTCGCCTTGCCTTCTTTGAGCGGCACGACATGGCCCAGCGAATCAATGCGGATGATGTCGGCCGGCATGGCGGTGTACTTCACCTCGCGCGTCAGATCGCGAGTTTGCCCCGTGGCATGCGTGCCCTGCACCATCAGTTGCTGCATCGCATCGCGCCCGGCGAGCGTGAATGAACCGTTCTTCGCCCGGCCCGTCTCGATCGACAGCGACTTCAGCGCACCGGGATCGCCCAGACCCAGTGCCTGGGGCGCGGCGTCAAGCATTGAGGTGGTCGATAGCAGAATGAGAGAGGTCAGGAGCAGTCGCATGGTCAATTCTCTTGTGAGTTCCATCCAAGCCGCCGGGTGAGGCTTCCGAACCCCGGGGACTACTGATCGATTCGATCGATCAAAACAACTCCCGGATCGGTTTCCCGTCCGAGATCAGCTTGGCGATGTTCGCGGGGATGTCGTTGGCCAAGCGGGCCTCGCCGGTGTCGAACAGCACGTTCATCACGGTTGCGAACAGGTTCGCGGGCGTGATCTTATCCGTGGCCGGCTTGCTGGCGTTGCGGTCCGAGGCACCAATCACCTGGCCCATCTTCAGGCCGCCACCCGCCAGCAGCAGGGGCGTCAGGTCGGCATAGTGGTCACGGCCGCCGTTCTTGTTGATCCGTGGCGAACGGCCCATCTCCCCAGTGACGATCAGCAGCACCTTGTCGGACAGGCCGCGATCGTGCAGGTCGTCGATGAACGCGCTGACGGCGTGATCGACCTGGCTGCCCATCGGCTTCATGCCTTCCATGTTCTTCGGGCTGTTGTTGTTCGCGTGCATGTCCCAGCCTGCATCGCAAACCGTGACGAAACCGCAGCCGCGTTCAACCAGCCGACGGGCCAGCAGCATCTGCTTGCCCAGAAGGTTGCTGGCGCGCTTCATGTCGAAGAACTTCTGCAGGTCTTCCTGTTTGAAGATGCCGCTGGTGTCGTACCTGGCGATGGTGGCCGGGTCTTCCTTTGTGATGTCGAATGCTTCAGCGATGCCGCGAAGAATCACGTCGTAGGCCTGCTGCTGGAAGGTGTCGACATGGTCGAGCGCCTTCGTGCGATCCATGTTCCGCTTGAAGCCATCGAGCTGCGCGAGCAGTGAATGGCGGTCGCCGAAGCGATCTTTGTCCAGCTTCAGCTCGAGATTCTTTTTCAGGTCGCCGCCGCCCGACGGATCGAACGGCGTGCATGACGGACCCAGGTCGCCCGCGCCCAGCAGCGACTTCATTGAATTGGTTTCAAAGTTCGAGCCGAGCTTCAGGCCCGGGGATACCGCCTCCGGAATCACGATGGAGTTCGTGGGGATGCCGGTCTGCGTGTTGATGGTCCCGGCCACGCGCGAGTAAAGTGCCCCCATCGGGGCCTTGTACATGTTGCCGGCCCCGGCCACCGAGATGTAGTTCTGATGGTCCGCATTGCCCGAGGCGAACGAACGAACCACGGCGATGCGGTCGGCCCGTTCCCCCAGCTTGCTGAAGGTGCCGCCGAAGGTGATGCCGGGCAGTTTTGTCTGCACTTCGCCCGTGATGCTGCGGAACTCGGCCGGGGCCGTCATCTTCGGGTCGAAGAATTCGATGTGCGATGGACCGCCCTGCAGGAACAGCAAGACGACCGCTTTGTCCTTCACCAGATGGTTGCGGGTGGCGGCATGCGCACGCTGCGCGAGCAGGCCGGGCAGCGTCAGGCCGCCAAGGGCCAGGCTGCCGATGCGCAGAAGATCGCGGCGGCTGACACCGCTGCAATTGCGAACGGGTTGCGAATCGCGAAACCGGAACATGCAGGGTCTCCGGCAGGAGGGTAGGAGGCGACCACTTCAAAAAGGCTGAGATACGGCGGGATGCAACCGACAGTTCAGGCAGGGTCAACAGGTCATTAGGCGGGAATCCCGATCATCTGATCGAAATTCCCCGTGACTTTCTTTCAGCTATCGATCAGAATAACGTCACTCCGCTGGAAATGGAAACATCAATTTCACACTTCGCGAGATTCCGCATGGCTGCCGATAACACTGTACCCGCCTCGTCCCGGCGTGACTTCCTCAACTATTCGGCCGCGGGCGTGCTGGCGACGACGCTCGGCGCGGCCGGCGTCCATGCCGCGGGCGGCGATACGCTGAAGGTTGGCTTGATCGGTGCCGGCGGCCGCGGGCGCGGGGCGGCGATCAACGCGCTGCGGGCCGACGGCAACGTCAAGCTGACCGCCATCTGCGATGTCTTTGAAGATCGGCTGCAGGACGGCCTGAAGTACATCGCGAAAGACAAGATTGCCGGCCCGAAGGTCGCCGTCACGCCGGAAACCAGCTTCACCGGTTTCGACGGCTTCAGGAAACTGCTGGCGACTGATGTCGATGTCGTGCTGCTGTGCACCGCGCCCGGCTTCCGGCCGATGCACTTGCAGGCCGCCATCGAAGCCAACAAGCATGTCTTCTGCGAGAAGCCGGTCGCCGTCGATGCGGCCGGGGTGCGCTCGGTCATCGCCAGTGCCCAGCTCGCGGCGAAGAAGAAGTTGAATCTCTGTTCGGGTTTCTGCTACCGCTACGACGGCGCGAAACGCGAAACGGTCAAGCGCATCCACGAGGGCGCGATCGGCAACGTCGTTTCGCTGCACTCGACCTACAACACCGGCGAGATCTGGCATCGCGGCTTCGATCCCGCATGGAGCGAGATGGAGAACCAGATGCGCAACTGGTACTACTACACCTGGCTGTCGGGCGATCATATCGTCGAACAGGCGATCCACAGCATCGACAAGGCTCGCTGGATCCTGAAGGACGCAGTCCCCGTCGCCGCCTTGGGCCACGGCGGGCGGCAGCAGCGTACTGACCCGAAGTTCGGGCATATCTTCGACCACTTCAGCATCGTTTATGAATTCGCGGACGGGCAGAAGGTCTTCCACTTCTGCCGGCAGCAGAAGAACTGCGGCAACGGTACCTTCGACTACGTCTACGGCAGTCAGGGCAACGCCGAACTGATGGCCCATGAAGTTCAGGGGGCCAAGCCCTGGTCGTTTGAAGGCCAGCACGACTTCAGCGCGATGTACCAGAACGAACACAACGAACTGTTCGCCGGCATCCGCAAGGGCCTGACGATCAACGACGGCGAGAACGCCGCGATGAGCACGCTGATGGCCATCATGGGCCGTGAGTGCGCTTACACCGGCAAACGCCTGACGTGGAAGCAGATGCTCGAATCCAAGCAGGACCTGATGCCCAAGTCGCTCGACTGGGGCAAAATCGCCATGCCCGAAGTGGCCGTGCCGGGTTTGACCAAGTTCATCTAGCGCAATCTTGAGCGGAGTCGGCATGAAGCGGATTTTGATGGCGATTCTCGTCGCCGGACTGTCGCCGGTGCATCTGGCCGCCAGTGAACCTTGGGAAACCGAACCGACGGCCGCTCAACTGACCGAGTTGCGGCAAGCCGTCAAGAAACTCGGCGGCCACACATTTAGCAGCGCCTCGGCTAAAGGGGACGAATCGTTCGCAGTGCCTGCCGATCAGTTCAAAGAGTTGCCG